>NZ_JBSGVD010000044.1:0-43042 GCF_053608285.1 Nocardia sp. NPDC055053
GCAAGAAACGGCGCCTGACCGGCGGGACAGGAGGGGCCGCGAACTCGAGCGCGCCAGCGCTCCAAAAAACACCGTGCTAGCGTTTTGGTGCACATTCAGCGCCGAGCTTCCTGCTCGTTCAGCGAGCAAGTGGGGGAACTGTGACCAACAACGACCATAATCCGACTTCTCCGCCCTGGCTGCAGAGTCCGTCGGCAGAGACGGCCGACGCTGCGTCCGGTCCCGCCGGCGTGCAAACGGTGGCCGACGACGACATCGAACCTGCCGAGAAGGCCGCCTCCGCCGAGCAGGCAGGCGAGGCCGCCGAGCCGCAGCCCGCCGAGGCAGGCGCCGAGCCGCACGTCGGGCTCGCCGAGCAGACTGTCTTCCACCCCGGTGGTTTCGCGCCGGGTCCCTTCGCCCAGAGCGGGTATCCCGGGGCACCCGATCCGTATCAGAGCGGTGGCGCGCATCCCCTGGCGCACGCGCCGGAGCAGCCGTGGCAGGGGCAGCCTGGCCCTGGCGGTCCCGAGCAGCAGCCCTGGCCGGGCCAGCCCGCACCCGAGCAGCCCTACCCCGGACCGCACGCGACCGGCGAGCAGCCGTATCCGGGTGGCCCCTACCCCGGCGCCCCCGAGCAGCCGCAGTACCCCGGTCAGGAGCCGCAGGCGCAGTACCCCGCCCCCGAGCAGCCGCAGTACCCCGGTCAGGAGCCGCAGGCGCAGTACCCCGCCCCCGAGCAGCCGCAGTTCCCCGGTCAGGAGCAGGTCGCACCGCAGGGACCGCAGTCCGAGCCCATCTACAGCTGGGCCCCTCCGCCGCCACCGGCGTACCAGCCGCCGATGCAGGGCGGGATGCCCCCCGGTCAGATGCCCGGTCAGCCGGGTCAATTCCCCGGGCAACCTGGTCAGCCGGGTCCGAGCGCGCAGCCGCCCGGTCAGCAGTGGCAGGGCGGACCGCCCCAGCAGCATCAGCCGTTCCAGCCACAGCACGTGCCTGCGCCGGGTCAGCCCGGTCATTCGGTCAACGACCTGAACCTGCTCAAGCGCGCCCGCAAGGCGCCGCGCAGCGGATGGCGGCGAGCCGTGCACAAGGCCTCCGGCGGCGTGATCAACCCCGGCGAGTCGGCGGCCGACATCGTCCACCGCGATCTGGGCGAGCGGGTCAACCAGCCGGTCCGCGGGGACTACCGGATCGCGATCCTCTCCCTCAAGGGGGGCGTCGGCAAGACCACCACCACGGTCGGTCTCGGCTCCACCTTCGCCACGCAGCGTGGTGACCGCGTCATCGCCATCGACGCGAACCCCGACCTGGGCACCCTGGCCCACCGGGTGCCGCGCCAGACCCGGTCGACGGTGCGCAACCTGCTCGAGGACCAGAACATCACCCGGTACTCGGACGTGCGCGCGCATACCTCGCAGGCCCCGAGCCGGCTGGAAGTGCTCGCCTCCGAGCAGGATCCGGCCGTGTCGGAAGCCTTCAGCGAGGCCGATTACCGCAAGGCGATCGGCATCCTGCAGTCGTTCTACAA
Organism: Nocardia sp. NPDC055053; assembly: GCF_053608285.1. Taxonomy (NCBI): domain Bacteria; kingdom Bacillati; phylum Actinomycetota; class Actinomycetes; order Mycobacteriales; family Nocardiaceae; genus Nocardia; species Nocardia sp. NPDC055053. The sequence continues at coordinate 1,511 of NZ_JBSGVD010000044.1, forward strand.
CATCATCCTCACCGACTGCGGTACCGGTCTGATGCACTCGGCAATGTCCGGTGTCCTCGACATGGCGAGCTCGCTGGTGCTGGTCACCTCCCCCGCGATCGACGGCGCGCGCAGCGCCTCGGCGACGCTGGACTGGCTCGACCACCACGGCTACAGCAAGCTCGTCGAACGCACCGTCGTCGTCGTGAACGCCTCGCGGCGCGGCGCGTCGACGGTCGACCTCGACCAGCTGCGCAAGCTGTTCCTCGACCGCACCCGTGCCGTGCAGATCGTCCCGTTCGACGATCACCTGGCCGAGGGCGCCGAGATCGACCTCGAGCTGGTCAGCAAGCCCACCCGGCGCGCGCTGCTCGAGCTGGCCGCCATGGTCGCCGACGACTTCGGCTACCACGGTCAGCAGCAGGGTCAGCAGTTCCCGCCGCAGGGTCAGCCGTACCAGGGACAGCCGCAGTACCAGCCGGGGCAATTCTGAGTTAGCCGACCGAACACCTGGGGGGGAACACGCATGTCCGAAGTGGATGCCGCGCGCCATGTCGCGGGTGTGGCGGCCGGTGCCGGGCTAGGTCATCACCGAGCCGCGTACGCACCGGCCGTGATCGCCTGGAACAGGATTCGCACGATCGGTGCCGTCGCGGGCATCGCGCTCGCGGCCACGTTCCTCGCGTTCGTCATCGATCAGGCCGGCCTGGCCTGGATCACCGGGCTGATCGCGATCGGCGCGAGTTTCGGATTCGTGCTCAATGCCGCGCAGGCGTGGTGGCATGAGCGCGAGACCGTGGGCAACCGGCTCGCCATCTACGACCACGGCCTGGTCGCGGTGGTCGGCGGGCGCCCCAGCGTCGCGCGTTTCGACTCGACGACGGTGCTGCAGAAGATCATTCGCAAGCGCGTCAACGGTGGGCCGATCATCACCGTCTACACCTACACACTCACCGATCTGGCCGGGCAGCACTTCGTGATCGACAGCTCGTTCGTGCACGCCGATCAGTGGGGCCAGTGGATCCAGCAAGCAGTCACCGCAGCCCAGCTGCCGCAGGCACTCGCCGCCGTACAGGCCGGGCACCGGCTCGACTTCGGCGATATCTGGCTGACGGCGAGCGAGATCGGTGCGCGCAACAAGAGCGTGCCGTGGCACCAGGTACAGGGCATGCGGACGGTCTCGGGATATGCCGAGATCTCGGTCGAGGGCAGGTGGCTCGGGCTGAACTCGACCTCGATCGCCGACATCCCCAACTTCTTCGTCCTGCACGCGCTGGTCGAGCGGCTGTGCGGATACGTCAGCTCGCGCTGACCTCGCGTGCCGCGGCCTCGAACGCGTCGAGCACCGCGGCGATGGCGGGGCGCCGGTGCGCCTGTGGGCGGGTGACGAGGTCATACACCCGAGCCGCCCGCACACCCGACAGCCGCAGCACCGACAGCGCGGGATGCGCGACGGCGAAGCGCGGCATCAGCGCGACGCCGTAGCCCGAGGCCACGAGCGTTTCGATCACCCGGAACTCGTTGAGTCGCTGCGCGATCCGCGGCCGCACGCCGGTGATGGTGGCGATGGATTCGAGCACGTCGTCGACGGGGAATCCGCCGCGCACGCTCACCCATGTCTCCTCGGCCAGCTCCTCCGGCCGCACCGAACTCCGGCCCGCCAGCGGGTGGGTCGGCGCGACGACGACATCGATCGGTTCCCGCATGAGCACCCGCGCCGCGAGCCGCGGCCCGGCGGGCGACGGCGCGCGTTCGTCGCGATGGGTGAGCACGATGTCGTAGTCGGCCAGCAGTTTCGCCGCCTCCGACGGCGGCAGATCCTCGTCACCCGCGACGATCTCGACGCCGCTGCCCGCGAGCGCGGTCAGCACGGGCGGCAGCAGCAGCGCGGCACCGGACGGGAACGACGCCACCCTGACCTGCCCGCGCGGCGAGCCGCGATAGTGCGCCATCTCGGCGGTGGCCCGCTCCATCGCCGCGAGGACGTCGTCGGCGCGCAGGACCAGCGCCTGTCCGGCATCGGTGAGCCGCACCCGCCGCCCGTCCGGTTCCAGCAGCGCGACCCCGGCTTCCCTGGCCAGCACCTTCAACTGCTGCGAGACCGCGGACGGCGTCATCGACAGCGCCTCGGCGACGGCGGCGACCGTGCCGCGGTCGGCCAGTTCCCGCAGAATCCGCAGCCTGTCGATCGAAAACATGAAGTAAATCTACTTTATTCATCCACTTTTATTCGATTGTCCTGATGCTTCGCGAACCGCACGATGAGGGCGTGACCTCCCGTGACCGCCTGCTCGGACTGACCGTCGTCGTGCTCTGGGGCCTGAACTTCCTGGCCATCCGGATCGGCCTCGACCACTTCCCGCCCTTCTTCTTCGCCGCGCTGCGATTCGCCGTCATCGCGGTGCCGGTGCTCGTGTTCATCCCGCGTCCCGCCGTGCGCACCCGCTGGCTGCTGCTCTACGGCACCGGATTCGGCATCCTGCAGTTCGCCTTCCTGTTCACCGCGATGCGCACCGGAATGCCGACCGGGCTGGCCTCGCTGGTGCTGCAGTCCTCGGCCCCGTTCACGGTGGTGCTCGGCGCGGTCCTGCTGCGCGAACGGCTGCGCCCGGTGCAGGTCGGCGGGCTCGCGGTCGCGGTGCTCGGGATGGTCGTCATCGGCGCCGATCGGCTGGCCAATGCCACGTTGTTCCCGGTGCTGCTGACCTTGGCGGGCGGATTGGGCTGGGCGTTCGGCAATATCGGCGCGCGTCAGGCCGGCGCGGATTCACCCGGGTTCGATCCGCTGCACCTGACGCTGTGGATGTCGGTGATCCCTGTCCTGCCGCTGCTGGCGCTGTCGATGGCTGTCGAGGGGCCTGGCACCGGCTTCCGCGCGCTCGGCGCGGCGGTCTCGGCGACCGACGGCCTGCCCGCGCTGGCGGCGCTCGCCTATATCGCCATCCTCGCGACGGTGTGCGGATCCGGCCTGTGGACGTATCTGATGAGCCGCTATCCGGCGGGCACGGTAGCGCCGTTGTCGCTGCTCGTGCCGGTTGTCGGTATCGCGGCGGCCTGGGTGGTGTTCGACGAGGAGCCGTCGGTGGCCGCCCTGATCGGCGGGGTGATCGTCATCGCGGGCGCGTTCGCCGCGACGACCACCCGGCGGACGCCGGAGCCCGCCCCCGACCGGAGCCTGGTCCAGGTCTAACGTCCAATTCAGCGCGCGATCGCCGAGGCGCTGGCTAGCATGTGACCGATCGCGCGATGCTTTTTCCGCGCGACCGGTCGGTTTCGAGCTCGGGCGAACGACACACGGGTCACAACAGCCAGGTCTCGGCCGCGCTCTACAGTGATAGCAAATCGCAGGCAATACTCGAACAAGGCAGCTGAACAGCATATGGCGGAACAACGGTTGCCCGTATCGCGGAGAACCTTTCTTCGCGGCACGGTCGCAGCGGGGGTGGTATCGGCGGGGGCCGTGACAGGAGCTGGTGTTGCGCTCGGCGCACCCCCCGGCCGCCGGGTCGCCGTCCTCGGCGGCGGCGTCGCCGGGCTGACCGCCGCCCACGAGCTGGCCGAACGCGGGTTCGAGGTCACCGTCTACGAGGCGAGGGCCTTCGGCGGCAAGGCCCGCAGCATCCCCGTGCCGGGCACCGGCCGCGACGGCAGGCCCGATCTGCCCGGTGAGCACGGCTTCCGCTTCTTCCCCGGCTTCTATCAGAACCTGCCCGACACCATGCGCCGGATTCCCGTCGCAGGCAATCGCGACGGCGTGTGGAACAACCTGATCACCGTGCCGGAGGCCAGGTTCTCCCGCCGCGACACCGACGACATCCTGCTCACCCTGCCCGACGGCTTCGCCGCCCCGACGACGAATCCCGACGCCATCAGGGAGACACTGGCCGCCACCATCTCGACGCTGTCGAAGATGCCGCCGCCGGAGGCCGCGTTCTTCGCCAACCGGCTGCTGGTGTTCAACAGCAGTTGCGACGCGCGCCGCTTCGGCCAGTGGGAGCACACCTCCTGGCACGACTTCGTGCGCGGCCACCAGCGCTCGCACGAGTTCCGCGCGATCGTCTCGCGCTCGCTCACCAGCATCATGGTCGCGGCCAAGGAGAATCTGGCCAGCACCCGCACCATCGGCGGCATGGGCGAGCAGTTCCTCGGCAACCCGCTCGGCCTCGGCAACGACGGCGGCCTGGACCGGGTGCTGAACAACGCGACCAATATCGCCTGGATCGACCCGTGGGTCGACCATCTGCGCGGGCTCGGCGTCCGCTTCGAACTCGGCGCCAGGGTCGAGGAACTCGTGGTGCGCGACAAGCGCATCGGCGCGGCCCGGATCACCGATTCCGCCGGCGCCCGCACCGTCGAAGCCGACTATTTCGTCGCCGCGATGCCGGTCGAGCAGGTCAGGAAACTCTGGTCGCCCCAGGTGCTCGAACTGGCGCCGGAACTGGCGGCGACCGAACGCCTGTTCGTCGACTGGATGAACGGCATCCAGATCTATTTCCGCACGCCGCTGCGTATTTCGCGTGGGCATGCGGCATTCGTCGATTCACCGTGGTCGCTCACCTCGATCAGCCAGAACCAGCTGTGGACGCGCAAGCTGCCGTCGTTCGGTGACGGCACGGTGGCCGATTGCCTGTCCATCGACATCTCCGACTGGAATTCCCCCGGCATCCTGTACGGCAAGCCCGCCGTGGAATGCACGAACGAGGAGATCTTCCGTGAGGTCTGGGCCCAGCTCAGCGCGCACCTGAACGACCGCGAACAACTGCTGCGTCCCGCCGACGTCCATTCCTGGTTTCTCGATCCGGGAATCACCTGGCAGGGCAGCCGGAACGCGAATGCCGATCCGTTGCTCATCAACACCGCTGGCTCGTGGGACGCGCGTCCCGAAGCACACGGCTCAATCGAAAACCTGTTTCTCGCAGGCGATTACGTGCGCACCGATATCGACCTGGCGACAATGGAAGGCGCGAACGAGTCCGCGCGCGCCGCGGTCAACGCGCTGCTCGACGTCGCGGGGTCATCGGCCCAGCGTTGCCACACTTTCCGGCTGCGCCGCACCCCCGAACTCGAGCCGCTGCGGGTGATCGACGCCGACCGCTATGCCAGGGGAATTCCCAATATGTTCGACGTCGATATGTGATCTGTCATTACGACCAGAACGCGCGTTGCTTCTGCGCCCGGTTAGGCCGACAATAGCCACCATCGGTGGCGAATCACGGTGTTAGCGGGGAGTTTTCTGGTGAATCTGCGTGGATGGCGTGCGCTCGGGCCGATCGCCGTATCGGCAGCTGCTCTGTCCGGCTGTGGTCCGGTCGGCCCGCCCGGTATCAACTTCGGCGAAGCGGCGCCAGCCACCACAGCCATCACCGCGACACTGCCCGCGACCGACGCCACGTGGCCCGACGCCTGCGCGGTGCTCACCGATGCCGAGATCACCGCGATCCTGCCGCAGGCAAGGAACCTCACCCGCACTCCGCAAACCGTGCAGCTCGTCGGCGAAACGGTGCGCAATATCGCGCAGGGCGGCTGCCTGTTCACCTTCGATCTGCCCGACCTCCCCGATTCCTCGGACAACGCCAAGATCACGGTGACGTTCTCCTCGGTCGGCGAGGAAGCCGCCGTCGCCGCCCACTATGCCGATATGAAGCGCTTCACCGGCGACCCGGTCGCCCCGGAGTGGGGCGCCACCGAATGCACCTACGGCAAGATCATCGAATCCACGGTCGCCTGTTACCGGGGCAACTTCGTCTTCTCGGTCAGCGGCGACTCCACGGTCGGCGGCCTGGACAACCCCGCGCGCTTCCAGATCTGGCGCGACGAGGTCAGCGCCGAAGTCGTCCGCACCCTCGTCGCCAGGATGGGCTGACGGAGCTCCGATCGTCGGCAAGCGGTCCGGCTCACGTCTCCGGCCAGGATGGGCTGACGGAGCTCACACCGCTCCCGCACGCGGCCCGCGACGTCGCGCACATAGACTCGCGGCGTGGCAGACATCTCGGTGCGTGGGCGCCTGGCTTTGCGAGCGGCGGCGGCAGCGTCGTGGGCTTCGCAGAAGGCGGGCCGCGGCAAGGGTTCGATGATCGGCGGCCTGATCGCGTTGAAGATCGATCCGACGATCATGACGCAGCTCGGTCGCGGCAGGCGAACGGTGCTGATCACCGGCACCAACGGCAAGTCGACCACCACCAGGATGACCACCGCGGCGCTCGGCACGCTCGGCCAGGTCGCCACCCAGGCCGACGGCGCCAATATGGACGCGGGCATCGTCGCGGCGCTGAGCGTGCACCAGGGTGTGCCGCTGGCCGCGATCGAGGTCGACGAGCTGCATCTGCCGCACGTCAGCGACGCGCTCGACCCGGCGGCCGTTGTGCTGCTGAACCTGAGCCGCGACCAGCTCGACCGGGTCGGCGAGATCAACATGATCGAGCGCAAGCTGCGCGCCGGGCTGGCCCGTCATCCCGACACCGTCGTCATCGCCAACTGCGACGACGTGCTGGTGGCCTCCATCGCCTACGACCATCCCAAGGTCGTGTGGGTGTCGGCGGGCAGCGGCTGGGCCGTCGACGCGACGAGTTGTCCGCGCAGTGGCGAGCCGATCGTCTGGGAGGGCGAGAACTGGCGCTCGACCGGCGCCGATTTCCATCGCCCGCAACCGGATTGGTGGCTCGAGGGCGAAGACCTGTGCGGCCCCGGCGGTTTCCGCGCTCCCCTGCACCTGGCGCTGCCCGGTCGCGCCAACCGCGGCAATGCGGCGCAGGCGGTCGCCGCGGCAGTGGCGATGGGCGCCGAGGCGACCAAGGCGACCGACGCCACCGGCACCGTCCGCGAGATCGCGGGCCGCTACCGCACGGTCACCGTCGGCGCGCACGACGCGCGGCTGCTGCTGGCCAAGAACCCCGCGGGCTGGCAGGAAGCGCTGTCGATGATCGAGCCGACCTCGGCCGGTCTGGTGATCGCGGTCAACGGGCAGGTGCCCGACGGCGAGGACCTGTCCTGGCTGTGGGACGTGCGGTTCGAGCACTTCGAAGGCGTGCAGGTCGTGGCGTCCGGCGAACGCGCCACCGACCTCGCCGTGCGCCTGACCTACGCAGGCGTCGAGCACACCCTCGTGCCCGACCCGCTGCGCGCCATCGCGTCCTGCCCGGCCGGGCACGTCGAGGTGCTGGCCAACTACACCGCGTTCCGCGATCTCAACCGTGACCTGGAGGCTCAGGCATGATCGGTCAGCGCTGGGACACGCAAGCCCGCGTAACCACGGAGGGCGCCCGAGCATGCCAGGAGGCAACAGCATGAGCGAGTCGACCATCCGCATCGGCCTGGTCCTGCCCGACGTGATGGGCACCTACGGCGACGGCGGCAACGCGCTGGTCCTGCGCCAGCGGCTGCGCATGCGCGGCTACGACGCCGAGATCGTCGAGATCACCCTCGCCGACCCGGTGCCGGACTCGTTCGACATCTACACCCTCGGCGGCGCCGAGGACTCCGCCCAGCGCCTGGCCACCCGGCACCTGCAGAAGTACCCCGGCCTGCAACAGGCCGCCGCCAAGGGCGCCCCCGTCCTCGCGATCTGCGCCGCCATCCAGGTACTCGGCAACTGGTACGAGACCTCGGCGGGCGAAAAGGTCGACGGCGTCAGCCTCTTCGACGTCACCACCTCCCCCCAGGCCACCCGCGCGATCGGCGAGGTCACCACCACCCCCGTCCTCGACGGCCTCTCCGCCCCACTGACCGGCTTCGAGAACCACCGCGGCGGCACCAGCCTCGGCCCGGACGCCGCCCCCCTCGCCAAAGTCACCCGAGGCGTCGGCAACGGCGTAGGCGACGGCACCGAAGGCGTAGTCCAAGGCTCGGTCATCGGCACCTACCTCCACGGCCCCGCCCTCGCCCGCAACCCCGAACTCGCCGACCTTCTCATCGCCCGAGCCCTCGGCATCTCCCCCACCGACCTCGCCCCCCTCGACCTCCCCGAGGTAGACCGCCTCCGCCGCGAACGCCTCCGCGCTTAGCGCATCGTCAGCACGGCAGCGAATCGACCTCGTACCGAAGGCAGAGCGGGTCCCGGGTGACGAGCGTCAGCTCCTCACACCGGGCCTGCGCCACCAGAATCCGATCGAACGGATCGCGGTGGATCAGCGGAAGCCGGGCCGCCTCGATCGTGTGCCTGGCATCGATCGGTAGCGGCAGGAACCCGCTCCCGACCACCCGTTCAGGCAGGTCGGCCGGACCGGCCAGCTTTCCCGACGCCTGCTTCATCGCGATCTCCCAGACCGAGGCCGAGCTGACGTAGACGTCGGGATCGTGGTCGAGCCGATCGCGCAGCTCCGCGTCCAGCGTGGGATCGTCGGTGAGCCACCACAGGATGACGTGGGTGTCCAGCAGCAGGCTCATGCGTCGAAGTCGCGGGCGATTTCAGCGTTGGTCTCGGGCGAGTCCCAGCCCGGCGACAACTCGAGCCTGCCGCGTAGCGAGCCACGGCCGGTCCGATTGACCCGGCGAGTCAACGGCACCACTTTGGCGACCGGCGTTCCGGCACGACTGATCACGATTTCCTCCCCCTGCTCCACCCGCTCGATGATGCGTGACAGGTTCGTCTTCGCGTCGTGAATGTTGAACTGCTCCGCCGCGTTCCCTGCCATGACGCCTCCTTAGCTAAGAGGTTAGTCCGGTACCTGGTGACTGTCCATGACGACTTCACCGCCGTCCGCGGGGCTGCGTCGACGGCGGGTGATGAGGAAACCGAAGACGGCGGCCGTCGGGAACATCAGGAGGCCGTAGATCGCGGCGGGCACGGCCATCTCGGTGCTGTCCAGAACACTCAGCGCGATGGTGATGGCGATCGTACTGTTGTGGACGCCGACCTCCATCGAGCAGGCGATGGACTGGCGACCCGTCGCGCCGAGCAGCCGCGGCACGAAGAACCCGATGGTCAGGCTGATCACGCAGAACAGCACGGTGATCGCGCTGATCTGGGGGAAATGGTTGGAGAAGTCCTCGGATTCGGCGGTCAGCGAGCCGACGATCACCAGCAGCAGGATGACTGCCGAGCCGATCCGCACCGGGCGGTCCATCCGTTCGGCGAACGCGGGCGCCCAGCGGCGCACCAGCATGCCGATGCCAACCGGGACGAGCACGATGGCGAACACCTGCACCACCTTGCCGAACTGCAGCCCGACCGACTCGCCGGTCTCGGCCGGGTCGAAGTAGCCGATCGCGAAGTTGGTCACCAGCGGGACCGTGACGACGGCGATGACGGAGTTGACCGCGGTCAGCGACACATTGAGCGCGACGTCCCCACGGAACAGATGGCTGAACAGGTTCGCCGTCGTCCCGCCCGGCGACGCGGCGAGCAGCATCATGCCGACCGCGAGGAGCGGTTGCAGATCGAACAGCAGCACCAGCCCGAACGCGACGACCGGCAGCGCGACCAGCTGGCAGACCAGGGCGATGGCGGCAATCCGCGGGTTCTTCGCGATTCGCGCGAAGTCGGCGGTGGTGAGCGACAGACCAAGTCCGAACATGACCACGGCGAGGGCCAGTGGCAATCCGACGGATATCAGCGGTGAGTTCATAGCCATCCTCAGCGAGCACCCCGGGGGGAGCCCCGGGTCTGAGACTCGTTGGTCTCAGTTGGTGAGAGTAGACAGCTGTGACCCACATCGCAGAGAAAAGGGCGAAATACCGAAGGCCATCTGGCCGGAACCGCGCCGCTAGGCGACCACCGACGCCTCGGGAGTCCCGCAATTGCTGCGCTCACACAGCTCGTGCACGAAGCGCATCTTCTCCAGAACATGATCGGGCAGGACGAACGGATAGAGATCGTCGTGTCCCATCGAGCGGTTGACCATGTTCAGCGACCAGGCCAGGGGCAACCACAGTTCGATGATCTTGTCGAAGCCGGCGCGCCCGACCTGCGGCCGATCCAGGGTGGCGCCCGCCGGGGCGATCCCGAAGGCCGCGGCGGTGTCGAGGGTGTCGCGGATGTGCAGGTAGTGGGCGAAGGTCTCGGCCCAGTCCTCCGCGGCGTGCATGGTGGCATAGGACGACACGTAGTCGTCTTCCCAGCCGGGCGGCGCACCCTGCGAGTAGTGCCGGTTCAGCGCGTCCTGATAGTCGGCGAACGGATCGCCGAACAGCACGCGGAACCGTCGCAGCGCTTCGTCTCCGGCGACCAGCACGGTGAAGTAGTAGTGGCCGATCTCGTGCCGGAAGTGGCCGAGCAGGGTCCGGTACGGTTCGTCCATCTCGATCCGCAACTGCTCGCGGTGCGGGTCGCTCGCCTCGGCCAGGTCGAGGGTGATGACACCGTCGATATGGCCGGTGAGCACGCCGTCGGTGCGGCTGGAGAGCAGGTCGAAGGCGAGTCCGCGCTCGGGATCGGCGTCGCGGCCGACGATCGGCAGGCCGAGTTCGACCAGTTCGAAGATCAACCGCCGCTTGGCCGCTTCGGCCTCGGCGAACGCGGCGAGGCCGTCGGCGTCGGCGTCGTTGGGCCGGGTGCGGGTGAGCGCACACGACTCGCACAGCATCGGCCCGGCGGTGCCACCGGATCGCGAGACCAGCCAATTGCATTGCGCCACATGCAGGTTGTCACACAACCGGAACCGGTCACCGCAGACGACCCCGCCCGCGTGATCGATCGCCGTGTCGCCCTGCGGATCGCCGATCACCACCAGCGCCCGTTCCCGCAGGCTGAACCCGAGCGGGCTAGAGCACGACAGGCACACCGAATTCTCGAAAGCCAGCTGCTGTCCGCAATTCGGGCAGACGAAATCACGCAAGGGACTACACCTCCACCGGGGCTACATCGACCGAGACCGTGATCGTGGACTGTTTGGCGTCGGTATAGATGATGCCACGCAGCGGCGGAACATCCTGGTAGTCGCGCCCCCACGCCACGGTCACGTAGCGCTCGTCGGCGAACTGATCGTTGGTGGGGTCGAAGGCGATCCAGCGGCCGGTGCGGTCGGTCTCGTCGATGCCAGGCAGCCAGACCGCGGCCCACGCGTGCGTGGCATCGACCCCGACCATGCGTTCCTTGCCCGGCGGCGGATCGGTGGCGAGGTACCCCGAGACGTAGCGCGCGGCCAGCCCCCGCGACCGCAGGCAGGCCGCGCCGATCCGGGCGAAGTCCTGGCAGACGCCCTCGCGCGCGGCGAAGACGTCGGCGACGCTGGTGCTCACGGTCGTCGAGCCGGAGCGATACCGGAAATCCTCGTGGATACGGGTGTTCAGCTCGGTGACCGCGTCGAGCAACGGCCTGCCCGCCGGGAAACTCCGCGCGGCGTAGGCGGCGACCTCCGGGGTGATCTCGGGCGGCAGCAGGTCGAGGGTGAACTCGACGGCCAGCGGACCGGTGGCCGCGCTCGGTCTGGCCTGCTCCCACGGCAGGTCGGCGCCCGGCATCGTCGACGGATGGTCGCCGTCGACGTCGACGAGCGATTCGCCGGTGACCTCGAGCTTCCGATGTTCCGATGTCACATGGAAATACGTCGTCGTATTGCCGTAGACATCGTTTCCGACGGATCGGTCCGACGGCACCGGGTCGATGTGGATGTCATGCTCGTGCAGGCGCTGACCGGCGAATTCGCGCGGGGTCAGATACGCACGGCCGTAGGAACTGGTGACTTCGTCGGAGTAGCTGTAGGTGGTGCGATGCACCACCTGGTACCGCCTGCTCATCCGACCATCCTGGTGTTGCCCCACAGCGGCTGGATAGCTACCGGCACAGCGAGTTTGGTCGTCTCGAACGACTCCGACAGCTTGCGCAGCCGCAAGTGCACCCCCTCCAGCAGTTCCACCAGCTCGGTGCGCACGCCCTCGGCGTCGGTGGTTTCCAGTTCGGCCGGATCGATGCGGCGCAGCATCCGCTGGGCGTCGGCGAGCAGCCGCTGCGACCTGGTGGCGCCGGAACCCCCCGGCAGCGCCTGGAAGTCGGCTTCGAGGCGGTCGAGCTGGTACACCAGCGATCGCGGGTTGCCCGCGTCGAACAGCAGCAGCCCGGCCAGCGCGGCGACATGCGCCGAACCACGGTGGCGGCGGCGGTAACTCACCGCGGACTCGGTGGCGACGAGCACCGAATCGGTGACCACCCGCTCCACCTCGGGCGGACTCGCCTGCGCCAGTGCGGCATTGAGCAGCGAGGTCAGCGCGAGTCCGCGTTCGATGCGTTTGCCGATGTCCATGACGTACCAGCCGGTGTCACGCACCAGCGATTCCGCGCCGATGCCGGAGAGCGACAGCAGCGCGGCCAGCGTCAGCGAGTGCACCGAGGACAGTGCGGTCTCCTGTTCGACACTGGCACTACGGAATTCGGCCAGCGCGCGATCGACGGCGCCGACGATCATCCAGGTATCGCCGGAGAGCTGGTCGCGCACGGCGCGCGCCGCCGAACCGTAGTGGTCGACGGCGTAGGACAGCGAGCCGGGCAGATGCCGGTCCCCGGTGAGCCTGGCCAGGTACTGGAAGCCGTCGGCCGAGGCACCTGCGACGGCTCGAGGCTCCGCACTGACCGGCTTACCCGAAACCTTGGGTCGCGAACTAGCTTTCACCGGCTCCTGCCGCCCACGGTCGACCTCGCGATCGCCGTCCTCCGCAGGCTCCGTGCCCCGCTCGGCGGTAATTCCCGTGGTGCGCAGGGCGCGGGCCAGCGCACTGGTTCCCGCGCGTTCCCACGGAGGCGACGCCTCGTCGTCGGACTCCGATTCCACCGCAGCAGAATCCGCCGTCGCGCCGGACGCCGTCCTGACTGCGGAGGTGTCCGGCTCGGCAGAGGTCGACCGCGCGTCCCGGCTCTCCGGCGCACCGGAACCCGACCCGTCGCCGACCTGCGGCTCCACCCGGACGAGCGCGCCGACAGGTCCGGTCCCGTTGGGCAGCACCGATTCCGGCGCGACGGTGCCCGTGGTCACCGACAACGCCCGCATCAGGATCGGCAACGCCTCGGCGCCTTCCAGCCAAGGCCGGTAGCGGTAGTCCTGGTAGACGTCGTGGGTCGCGGCGAGCAACCGGACAACGGCTTCGGCGCGTTCGCTGTAGCGGCCCATCCAGAACAGGTCGTTGAGCACACGCGGCGAACTGATCGCCTCGACGACCGGCACCGCCCGGCGCAGCCGTTCCTCGTGCTGCGGCGCGTCGGCGGCGACGGCGGGCGCGGTCGCCGGGGCGGCGCGCACCCAGACATCCTTGGCCGCCACCTTGATCACGCTGCGCGTCGGCTCCAGCCGCATCCGCTGCTGACCGAGCCCACCCGACATGGCCGTATAGCCACCGCGCCGCGCCAGCGAGAACAACCGCATCCCCACGGGCGCGGGCGCGATCCCCGCCTGCCCCTCGACCGCGGGCGCGACCGAGAACTCGGCGGGTTCCTGCCCGACCCACTTCCACCGCTCGGTCTCGATCCGCGCGGCGAGTTCCGCGCGTTCGGCGGCGGCCAGGCTCGGCCCGAAGATCGTCGATCCGTCGACGGCGGAACGGATCACCAGGTCACCGAGGTGCGCGACGAGGTGCGCGCGCTCGGTGTCGTCGCCGCCCCAGTAGGCGGGCATCCCGTCGAGCTCGAGCTCGGCGCCGAGGACCGAGCGGGCGATCCGCGGCAGGAACGCGCTCAGCGCAGGCGATTCCAGCAGGCCGCTGCCGAGGGTGTTGACCACCGTGACAGCGCCGCGGCGCAGCACCTCGACCAGCCCGACCACGCCGAGGCGCGAATCGGGACGCAGGTCGAGCGGATCGGAGAACTCGGCGTCGACGCGGCGCAGCACCACATCGACCCGTTCCAGACTGCCGAGCGAGCGCATCCACAGCGCGCCGTCGCGCACGACCAGATCGGCGCTCTCGACCAGCGGGAAGCCGAGAGTCTGCGCGAGATAGGCCTGGTCGAACGCGGTTTCGGAGTGCGAGCCCGGGCTCAGCACGACGACGACCGGTTCCTCGCCGTCGGCCAGCTCTGGCGCGGCTTCCTCGAGCATCAGCCGCATGGCCCGCGCGAACGGGGTGAGCGGGCGCGGGCCGGCGTGCTCGAACGCCTCGGGGATGGCCGAGGCGACGACGCGGCGGTCGGCCAGCGCGTAGCCCGCGCCCGACGGCGCCTGCGCCCAGTCGGCCAGCACCCGGAACCGCCCGTCGCTCCAGCGGCTGATGTCGCAGGCGTGCAGGAACAGCTGGTGGGTGCCGGGGATGGTGATGCCGTGCGCGGCCCGCACATACCCGGTGTTGCCGAACACGATCTCCGGCGGCAGCAGACCGGAGGCGATCAGCCTGCGCGGGCCGTAGACATCGGTGAGCACCTCGTCGAGCACGAGCGAGCGTTGCACCAGACCGGTTTCCAGGCGGGTCCAGTCGTCGGCCGAGACCAGCAGCGGGATCGGGTCGAGCCGCCACGGCATGGGGGTCGGCGCGTCGTCGCCGAGCCCGACCTCGGTGTAGGTGACGCCGTCGTCCTCGATCTGCCTGCGCACCCGGTGATCGATCCGGCCGAGTCCGCTGATGCCCTGGTCGACGAAGTCGGCCGAGAGCTCCGACCACATCGACCGCACCCGGCCGCGTCCGTCGACCAGTTCGTCGTAATAGCCCTGGGTCGGCCTGCCGCATTCGTCGTAGCGCGCCCCCGTCTTGCTCTGCGCCCGGTACCGCGCCAACTGCTCGACAGCGTCATCGGCGGCGCGGGCGCCGCGGTGTTCGCGGCCCCTTGTGTCCCGTCGGTCAGGCACCGTTGCTTGCTCCTTCGTCGCCTACGCAACGGCACCTGACCGACGGGACGGCCGCGAACCGGCCGCTTCGCGGCCGTCCCCTCCTCGAGGTCGGGGAGTGCTGTAGTTGGGCGGGTTGTCGTAGTTACCGGTTTTCGCTGACGCCCCACACGGTGCGCGCGCGACGTAGATCCAGGATGCCCGGTGCACCGGCATCGGTCGACTGCGCCGCGATCTTCGCACGGAGTTCGGCGGGATCCATCGGATTCACGGTATGCCCCGCCGCCTCGAAGCGACGGTTGCGCCGCGACTGCGCGGCCACCGCGTTGACGGGCGCGTCGTCGAAGGCGCGGCCGCCGGGATGGACGACGTGATAGGTGCAGCCGCCGTGCGAGAGACCGGTCGCGGCGTCGACCAGGTCGAACACCAGCGGCGCGTCCACCGTGATGGACGGATGCAGCGAGTTCGGCGGCTGCCAGGCGCGATAGCGCACGCCCGCCACCTGCACGTCGGTCTTGCCGGTGGCCAGCAGCGGTACCGGCATGCCGTTGCAGGTCACCACGTAGCGGCCGCGGTCGGCGCCGACCACCCGCACCTGCAACCGCTCCACCGAGGAGTCGACATAGCGCGCCGTGCCATGGCCGGTGGTCTGCTCACCGAGGGTCAGCCACGGTTCGATCGCGCCGCGCAGTTCCAGCTCGACGTCGCCGATCATCGCGGTGCCGATCCGCGGGAAACGGAATTCGGTGAACGGGTCGAGCCAGCTGGTGTCGAAGTCGATGCCGTGCGCGCGCAGATCGGCGGCGACCTCGGCGATATCGCTCATCAGGAAGTGCGGCAGCAGGTAGCGGCCGTGCAGGTTGTCACCGTGCCGCAGCAGCGGTGCGCGGTAGGGCTTGTCCCAGAACATCGCGACCAAGCCGCGCACGAGCAGCGACTGCACCATCGCCATCTGGAAATGCGGCGGCATCTCGAAGCCGCGCAGTTCCAGCAGGCCGAGCCTGCCGCGCGCGGAATCGGGACTGTAGAGCTTGTCGATGCAGAACTCGGCGCGATGGGTGTTGCCGGTGAGATCGGTCAGCAGATGCCGCAGGGCACGATCGATATGCCATGGGGCCGAACGAATTTCGGACGGCGTTCCCGCTGCCGGTACGGCGGTCAGCCGGGCGATCTCGGCGAAGGCGATCTCGAGTTCGTACAGCGAACCCTCGCGCCCCTCGTCGGCGCGTGGCGCCTGCGAGGTCGGGCCGACGAATCGGCCTGCGAACAGGTACGACAGCGCCGGATGACGCTGCCAGTAGGTCAGCATCGATACCAGCAGATCCGGGCGGCGCAGCAACGGCGAGCGCGCGGGCGTGACCCCGCCCAGGGTGATGTGGTTACCGCCGCCGGTGCCGCCGTGCGTGCCGTCCACGTCGAACGACTCGGTGCTCAACCTGGCCAGCCTTGCCTGCTCGTAGAGGGTGCCCAGCACCACGGCCTGCTCGGCGAACGAGCTGGTCGGCATGATGTTCACCTCGATCACGCCGGGATCGGGCGTCACCGAGAAGGTGTGCAGGCGAGCGTCATTCGGCGGGGCATAACCCTCCAGCACCACCGGCTGACCGAGCGCGACCGCGGCTTTCTCTACCTTGGCGATCAGATCGAGGAAGTCGTCGAGCTCGCCCACCGGCGGCAGGAACACATGCAGCCGCCCCGCCCGCACCTCGGCGACCAGCGCCGTGGTCGGGGTGAAGTCCGCCGGTTCCAGCACGGCGGGCGGTTCCTCGCGCGGCAGCCGCAGCGGACCCTGGAACAGCGGATCGGCTTCCGGAATCGGCGGTGGGGTGTGCCAGGACACCGAGTCCAGCGGAAGCCGCAGTCCCGCGGGCGAATCACCGTCGGTGAGCACGATCCGGCCGGGTCCATCGTCCCCGTCGCGACCGCGACGCAGCTGCCAGTCGGCACTGGCCCAGCCCACGCCGTCGTCCCTGCGGTGCAGGGGCAACACGTAGGCGGTCGGCTCGTTGACGGATTCGTCGAGCCGGCCGAGCAGCGCCCGGCGGGCCTCGGGGGAATCCTCGCCCGGATCGAGGTCGGCCGCAGGCGGCTCGCCATAGGGCGCGGTCACGGTGGCGGCCAGCCTGGCCAGCGGGTCTTCGAAGGCGGGACGCACCTGGGTGTCGGGCAGCCCGAGCGCGCCCGCGATATGGGCGATCAGAGATCGGGCAGAGTCCGCATCGGCGGTCGGACGCGGCTGCGTCAGCACGCCTGCTGTCGCGTTGAGCGGCTGCGTCTCGGCCGGGCGCACCGCCGCCTGCAAAGGTTGCGTGGCTTCGGGCCGCTCCGAGGCAGCCGTCGGCGACAACGCGGCATCCACGGGCCGGCGTTGTGAGACCGGGGTCCACGGATCGATGAGCAGATCCTGCCTGGTCCACACCGGCTCGCCGTCGGCGCGCCAGGTGATGGCGATCTCCCAGCGCGGCAACGGTTCTCCGGGATACCACTTGCCCTGGCGGTATTGCACGAGTCCGGTCGGCGCGTAGATCGCGCGCAGGCGGTCGGCCAGGTCGACGGCGCGTTCGCGCTTGTGTGGACCGTCGGCGTCGGTGGTCCACTGGGCGCTCATCTGGTCGTCGATGGAGACGAAGGTCGGTTCGCCGCCCATCGTCAGGCCCACCTCGGCGGCGGCCATCCGCTTGTCGACGGCCGTGCCGGAGGCGGTGATCCGCTCCCACTGGGAATCGGTGTAGGGCAGGGTGACTCGCGGGTCCTCGTGCACCCGCCGCACCACATTGCTGAATTCGAGAGTGGCCTCGGTGATCCCGGTCGCGCCGGTGATCGGTGCGGCGGCGCCGGGGTGCGGGGTCGCGGCGAGCGGGATGTGCCCTTCGCCTGCGAACAGCCCGGAGGTGGGGTCCATGCCGATCCAGCCCGCGCCCGGCAGGTACACCTCGGTCCACGCGTGCAGGTCGGTGAAGTCGGCGCTCGGCCCGGACGGTCCGTCCAGCGCTGGTGTGTCCGAGGTCAGCTGCACCAGGTAGCCGGAGACGAAGCGCGCGGCCAGGCCGAGTTCGCGCAGGATGGCGACGAGCAACCACGCCGAATCACGGCAGGAACCGAGCCTGCGGCGCAGCGTGTCGTCGGGAGTCTGCACTCCCGGTTCCATCCGCACCGTGTAATCGACGGTGTTGCGCAGGGCGTAGTTGAGTTCGACCAGGTAGTCGATGGAACGGATACGGCCCTGCGCGCGGTGCACCCGCACCCAGTCGCGCAGCAACTCCCCCGGCCCCGATCCCGGCCCCGCCTCGTCGACCGGGCGCAGATACGGCTCCAGGTCGGCGGCCAGCGCCTCGGGATAGGCGAACGGGAAGTGCTCGGCGTAGTCCTCGACGAAGAAGTCGAACGGGTTGACCACCTCGAGGTCGGCGATCAACCCCACGGTGATCGACAACTCCCGGGTCGGTTCCGGGAAAACCAGCCGCGCAACGAAATTGCCGAACGCGTCCTGCTGCCAGTTCACATAGTGGCCGGGCGGCGACACGCGTAGCGAGTACGCCTCGATCGGTGTCCGCGAATGCGGTGCGGGCCGTAGCCGCACCTCGTGCGGATGCACGTCGACGAGACGATCGAAGGAGTACGCGGTCCGGTGCTCGAGTGACACCTTGATGCCCATGCACCCAGTTGACCACACCCCACCCGTACCTCGTGGCCTGACGAAACCGGAGTTTCCCGACGGGCACCGGGTCGAAACCCGCAGGCAACAATGCCTGCCCGACCAGCGCGAACCGACCGACCCGTAGGCTGATCTCGTGAGCTACGACCACATCCTCTTGCCGTCCGGCGTCGCCACCTCCGTCGACGAGGTGGACGCGTACCTGGCCGCCCAGGAAGGTCAGCCGGAGTCCGACGAGATCGCCGAGATCGCGGCCGAATTGAACGAGCGCAACAGCGAACTGCCGGTGGACGACTCGTTCCTCAGCGTGGAATCCGTCGGCGGCGCGAACGGGACAACGCTCTACATCCCCTCGCCGTACGACGCGATCGGCTTCGTCCGCGCCTTGCTCTTCGATCTCGCCACCCCGCGCGGCTACGCCGTCTACGACCCGCAGCTGAGCTGGCTGATCGACCCGGCCGGGCACGTCCCGGTCGCCGTCACCCATGGCGGCGCGGGCGAATTCCCTTATCTCACCGAGGAATTGGCGCACCAGTGGGTCGCCGGGCTGGCCGACCCGAACCCGTACCTGATCGTCGAACGCGGCGAGCAGCGCTACATCCAGACCTACCGCGACCCGGCGGGCCCCTACACCGTCGAATACCGCGACGGCTCGCCCGACAAGCACTTCGGCACCACCGTCGATGATCCGGCGCAGGTCGCCCGCATCATCTGGGACTGGACCACCGAGAACCCCGACGCGGGTGCCGAGGTGAGCTGGACCCGCGTGGAGTTCTAGAGCGCCCGCCTGCCCGACAGCGCGCGGCCGAGCGTCAGCTCGTCGGCGAACTCCAGGTCGCCGCCCATCGGCAGGCCGGAAGCCAGCCGGGTGACGGTGAGCCCGGGGAAATCGCGCAGCATGCGCACCAGGTAGGTGGCCGTCGCCTCGCCCTCGGTGTTCGGGTCGGTCGCGATGATCACCTCGCTCACGTCGACGCCGTCGTCCTGATTGCCGATGCGGGTCAGCAGTTCCCTGATCCGCAGCTGATCGGGGCCGATACCGCTGAGCGGATCGAGCGCACCGCCGAGCACGTGGTAGCGACCACGGAACTCGCGGGTGCGCTCGATCGCCTGCACATCCTTGGGTTCCTCGACCACACAGATCATCGTGCGGTCGCGGCGCGGGTCGGCACAGATCCGGCACAGCTCACCATCGGCCACGGTGCCGCACGAGACGCAGAACTGCACGCCGTCGCGCACCTTCTGCAGCGCGGCCTGCAACCGGTCGATCTCCGGCGGCTCCACCTGCAGCAGGTGAAAAGCGATGCGCTGTGCGCTCTTCGGACCGACGCCGGGCAGCTTGCCCAGCTCGTCGATCAGATCCTGAACCGGCCCCTCATACATCAGAAATCGGGCAGACCGGGCATCGAACCGCCGCCGAGGCCCTGCGAGAGCGGGCCGAGCCGTTCGGCGGCCAGCTTCTGCGCGTTGGCCATGGCGTCGTTGATCGCGCCGATCACCAGATCCTGCAGCCCGTCGACATCGGTGGGATCGACGATCTTCGGGTCGATCGTCAGCGCGATGACCTCACCGCTGACCTTGATGGTCGCCTGGACCAGACCGCCACCGGCCTGCCCCTGCACCTCGGACTCGGCGAGCTCGGCCTGGGCCTGCATCACCGCCTGCTGCATCTGCTGGGCTTGCGCGAGCAGGGCCTGCATATCGAACTGACCATCACCGGGTTGCACAGCACGTCCTCTCCAGAAGTTTCGTCCGCGTCAAGCGTAGTCCTCACGCGCCGCCGGGATACTCCCACACCCGCCACCGCGGTGGCGCATACCGACCGTGCCGTTATCCGTGACCTTCCCGGTAACAGCTTGATTGCTGCCTGCCCGCAACAGATCCGGTGATGGGCCTCGGGCCTAGGATCGATCGGGGTCGGATCCAGGTTCAGCAATTCTAGGGAGAACAGATGAGTGTCATCCGCGCGTCCCTGATCACCGCTTCGGTGTCAGCCGTTGGCCTGCTAGTTCTAGCACCGGTCACCGCGTCGGCCGAGGCCGCCGGGGAGATAGTCGACTACGGGAACGGCTGCGTTGTCGATCCCGGCAATTCCGCGGCGACCCTCAATTCGCTGCGTACTCGCTGCAGTGTCACCCAGCAGGACCAGATCTACCGCGACGCGCAGGCAGGTGCCGTGCCGACGGGTGTCACCAACGGCTGGGTGACCCGCCCGCCACAGCTGGTGGCGGTGGCGCCGGCCCTGTGGACCGGCAAGGTGTTCCGCACCGGCCCCGACGGCGGCACCCTGACCAACCGGGTGGTCGGCACCGAGGCGTTCCCCGCCGATGTCTACCAGGCGCCGTCCATCCTCGACGGCCGTCCCGCCTGGGCCCTGAACTACGCCCCGTCCCCGACACCACAGGTCTACGACGAGATCCGCGAGATCACCCCGGGCGTCTGGTTCGGCTATTCGTGGTGGCGCGAGGGCGAGTGGCCACTGATCACCGCGTTCCTGCTCGCGCCCGCGTGAGCCGTTCTTGACTCTCCTCTCACTGGAGGGTGTTGGCTGATTCTCATGACAGCCACCGTGGCGATCGGCGAGTTCGCCCGCCTCACCCATCTGAGCGTCAAGACGCTGCGCTACTACCACGAGATTCAGCTGCTGGAGCCGGTCGCGGTGGACGCGGGCACCGGGTACCGCCGCTACGGCACCGATCAGGTGGAGACGGCGCACCTGATCCGCAGACTCCGCGACCTGGACATGCCGCTGCCACAGATCCGCACCGTGCTCGCCGCCGCCGATCCGGCCGACCGCGACGCCACCCTGCGCGCGCATCTGACCAGGATGGAAGCCGAATTACAGCGGACCAGGGATGTCGTGGCGTCGCTGCGCGCGCTGCTCACCGAGCCCGCGCCGCCGCTGCGCGTCGACTACCGGGTCGAGCCCGCGTTCACCGCGCTCACCCGCACCGAGCGGGTCGAACGCGGCGCGATCGCGCAGTGGTGCGGCGACGCGTTCGAACAGCTGTATGTGAACCTGCTCGGTGCGGGCGTGACACCGGGAGGCGTTGCGGGCGCGACCTATTCGACGGAGTTCTTCGCCGAGGACGCCGGCGCCGTCACCGCGTACGTACCGCTGCCGCCGGGCACCGAGCTCACCCCGCCCGACGGGCTGGCGATCACCGAATTCCCGGCCCGCCGCTTCGCTGTCGCCGTGCACACGGGCGCGTTCGAGGATTTCGACCGCACCTACGGCGCGCTGGGCAGCCATGTCGCCGAGCACGACACCGTACTTCCCGGCGAACCGGTCCGCGAGCGCTATCTCGTCGGACCTGACCTCACCGATAGCCCGGCCGACTACCGCACCGAAGTGTGCTGGCCGATCACCGAAGGAGAAACCCGATGACCCTCGCCCTTGGCAATGTCACGTTCGACTGCGACAACGCGAACGAGCTGGCCGAGTTCTACGCCCAGCTGCTCGACCGGCCCGTCGACCCGGAGGCCTCGGCGTTCTTCGCCACCGTCGGCCAGACCTCCGGTGCCTCGCCGGTGCTGATGTTCATCAAGGTGCCCGACAAGACCCCGGGCAAGAACGTCGTGCACCTGGACTTCCACTCCGTCCAGTGGCGCGACTACGTCGAGCGCGCGATCAGCTTGGGCGCCAAGCACATCGGCGACTTCGACGAGTACGGCCAGCAGTGGGTCACCCTCGCCGACCCCGAAGGAAACCTCTTCGACATCGGCAAGGAGTAACGCTCAGGCGAGCTCGCGCGCCAGGTTCGCGAGCACCTCGGCCTGGATCTTCTTCAGGCCGAGCGGGGCGAAGATGCCCTCGAAGATGCCCGACACACCACCTGCGCCCTGCCAGGTGGTGCGGAGGGTGACCTGCGAGCCCGCACCGTCCGGGGTGACGGTCCAGGTGTTGACCATCGAGGAGTTGGCGTCGCGCTCGGTGAGGATCGAGTCCGACACCGTGACGTTCGCGCGCACGTTGCGCGAACGCTTCTCGGTGGCCTGCAACGTCCACTCCACCACGGTGCCCGCGCCCTTGCCGCCCTCGACCACCTTGTAGTCGCGGTAGTGCGAGGAGAGGATGCGCGGACGGATCGTCTCGTAGTCACCGATCGCTTCGAGGGCGCGCTGCGGATCCGCGGCGACGACGATCGAACTGCTGGCGCTGACCTGTCCCACTGTTGACTCCTTGTCGGTGGTGCGATGTCTCGATCTGGTGACATCCTGCCCTGCGCCGGTTCGGATCGGCCGACCAGGTTGGGTGAAAGAGAAACATGTGCGTGACATTTCGTCGTGGCGTGCGGTTATCTGGTAGCCGGACGGACACGGTCGTACTAGCGTCGAACCCGTGGCAGTGAGTCTTTTGGGTAGGGCCGGCCACGAACCGGCCGCACGCGAGTCTGGATATGCCGCGCACCGAGCGGGTGTGGAGCGACTGCTGGCAAGCTATCGCGCCATTCCACCCGGCGCCGTCGTCCGCTTGGCGAAGAAGACGTCGAACTTGTTCCGGGCCAGGGCGGCGACCACCGCGCCCGGCCTCGACGTGTCAGGTCTCGGGCAGGTGATCGCCGTCGACCCGAAGTCCAGAACCGCGGACGTCGCCGGGATGACCACCTATGCGGACCTGGTCGCGGCGACGCTCCCCTACGGCTTGGCGCCGCTGGTGGTTCCGCAGCTCAAGACCATCACCCTGGGTGGCGCGGTCACCGGTCTCGGCATCGAGTCGACCTCGTTCCGCAACGGCCTGCCGCACGAATCCGTGCTGGAAATGGACGTGCTGACCGGTTCCGGCGAGATCGTCACCGTCAAGCCGGATGGCGACCGCGCCGATCTGTTCAAGGGCTTCCCCAACTCCTACGGCACCCTGGGTTACACGGTCCGCTTGAAGATCGAGCTCGAACCCGTCAAGCCCTATGTCGCGCTGCGCCACGTGCGCTTCCACGACCTGCGCGAACTGGAAGCCGAACTCGAGCGCATCGTCACCGAGCGCAGCTACGACGGCGAGCAGGTCGACTACCTCGACGGCGTCGTCTTCACCGCGACCGAGAGCTACCTGACTCTGGGCAGGCAGACCGACGAGCCCGGCCCGGTCAGCGACTACACCGGCATGGACATCTACTACCGGTCCATCCAGCACCCCAACGGCGTGAAACCGGACCGGCTGACCATCCACGACTACCTGTGGCGCTGGGACACCGACTGGTTCTGGTGCTCACGCGCCTTCGGCACCCAGAACCCGAAGATCCGCCGCTTCTGGCCGAAGTCGCTGCGCCGCAGCAGTTTCTACTGGAAACTGGTCGCCCTCGACCGCAAGTACCACATCGGCGACCGCCTGGAAGCCCGCAAGGGCAACCCGCCGCAGGAACGGGTGGTCCAGGACATCGAGGTGCCGGTGCACCGCACCGGCGACTTCGTCGAATGGTTCCTGAAGGAAATACCGATCGAGCCGATCTGGTTGTGCCCGTTGCGGTTGCGGGAGAACGCGGCCGACCCGGCGGGCGACCGTCCGTGGCCGCTGTACCCGCTCGAACCAGGGCGCACCTACGTCAATGTCGGATTCTGGTCGGCCGTCCCAAGCAAGCCGGGTCAACCGGAGGGGGCGGCCAACCGCGCGATCGAGAAGATCGTGTCCGAATTCGACGGGCACAAGTCGCTGTACTCGGATTCCTACTACGCCGAGGAAGAATTCGCCGAGCTGTACGGCGGCGAGACGTATGCCGCGCTGAAGAACCGTTACGACCCGGACCAACGACTGCTGAATCTGTATTCGAAGGCGGTGCAACGCAAGTGACGACATTCAAGGACCGATCCGAGGTATTCGCCGAGCTGGGAACCCGGCTCAGCATTGCCGAAGTGTTCGAGACACTCATCGACGGTGACATCCCGATCCGCTTGAAGGCCTACGACGGCAGCGCGACGGGACCGGAGACCGCGCCCTACACCCTCGAGATCAAGACGCCACGCGGCATCAACTACCTGGCCTCGGCGCCCGGCGACCTCGGCATGGCACGCGCCTACGTCGCCGGTGACATGGTCGCCGACGGCGTGCACCCCGGCGACCCGTACAACATCTTGAAGGCCATGCAGGCGATGAAGTTCCATCGCCCGTCGGCGCTGTCGCTGGTCACCATCGCGCGCTCGCTGGGCTGGGAACGGCTCAAGCCGATCGCGCCGCCGCCGCAGGAGACGCTGCCCCGCTGGCGCCGGATCGCCCTGGAAGGCCTGCGCCACTCCAAGACTCGCGACGCCGAGGCCATCCACCACCACTACGACGTCTCGAACAAGTTCTACGAGTACGTCCTCGGCCCGTCGATGACCTACACCTGTGCGGTCTACGGCGAGCCGGACTGGACCCTCGAGCAGGCCCAGGAGAACAAGTACCGGCTGATCTTCGAGAAGCTGCGGCTGAAGGAAGGCGACCGGCTGCTCGACATCGGCTGCGGCTGGGGCGGCATGGTCCGCTACGCGGCCCGGCGCGGGGTCAAGGTGATCGGTGCGACGCTCTCGGCCGAGCAGGCCGCCTGGGCGCAGCAGAAGATCGCCGAGGAAGGCCTGAGCGAGCTGGCCGAGGTCAGGCACAGCGACTACCGCGACATCCCCGAGGGCGAATTCGACGCGGTCTCCTCCATCGGCCTCACCGAGCACATCGGTGTGCACAACTACCCGTTCTACTTCGGCTACATCAAGGACAAGCTGCGCGACGGCGGCCTGTTCCTCAACCACTGCATCACCCGGCCGGACAACACCCGCACCACCAAGGCCGGCGATTTCATCGACCGCTACGTGTTCCCCGACGGGGAGCTGATCGGCTCGGGCCGCATCATCTCCGAGATCCAGAACATCGGCCTGGAAGTGCTGCACGAGGAGAACCTGCGCGAGCACTACGCGCTGACCCTGCACGAGTGGTGCAAGAACCTGGTCGAGAACTGGGACGCCTGCGTCGCCGAGGTCGGCGAGGGCACCGCGAAGGTGTGGGGCCTGTACATGGCCGGGTGCAGGCTCGGATTCCAGCGCAATGTGGTGCAGCTGCATCACGTGCTCGGGGTGAAGCTGGGTTCCGACGGCGCCTGGACCGTGCCGCTGCGCCCCTGGTGGCAGCCGTAGTTCGCGTCTGAGCCCGGGTGCGAGCGCACCCGGGCTCAGACGAGCAGCTCGTCGAGGAAGTGGCTCGGGACCCCGTCGAGCACCGGGTGATGCTGCTCGTCGTGGGCTTGCGTGCGCAGCACGTGCAGCAGCCCGACGACGCCGGGACCGGCGTCGAGCAGCGGCCTGGTCCAGCCGAGGTCTGCGCAGGTACGCAGCACCGGCAGCACCAGCCCGGTGGCCTCGCCGACCCAGCCCGCCGTCGCCAGGCACTCCGCCAGCAGCAGCGTCGCGTCCAGTTCCGCGCGCGGCCGGGGCTGGTCGAGCAGCCGGGCGTAGAGCACCCTGGCGTGCCGGGCGGCCCGATCGTCGGCGCGCAGGCGCTGTTCGGCCAGCAGTGCCCTGATGTCGGCGATCTGACGGGCCTCCGCGATGAGCACGGCCGCGCCGGACTTGCGCCGCTTGCCGTTGCCGGACAGCTCGGCGGCGAACCGGTCGGCGCTGTCGCCGGTGGGCAGGCCGAGCCGGGACCGCTCGGCCCGCACCTGCGCGTCGAGCCGGGCCAGTCGGTTCTCCGCGGCCACCCGTGTGCCCTCGTCCAGGCGCGCCGCCGCCGTGTACAGGTCGCCGAGCGCGGCCTTCACCCGCGCCCCGATCACGAAGGTCGCGACCAGGAAGTCGACCGGGCCGACCCGGGTCACCAGTTCGTGGCTCTCGTCGAGCAGCCGGTCGGCCAGCGCCAGATCGCCACGGCGGTAGGCCACTTCGCCGAGCAGCGCCGCGGCGACGCGCGCGGCGTCCGAACGCGGGCCTGCCACGTCCCGTGCCTTCTCGTATGCCAGCTCGAAACTCTCGGTGGCGGTGGCGATGTCGAGTCGCTCATAGGCGGCGGCACCACGGCAGCAGAGCCCGAAGACCGCGCCGAGCGGGTCCTTCGACTGCGCGTGATAATCCGCGGCCCAGTCCTGCATCGTCGTCACACCCACGAAGTCGAATTCGCAGATCCGGACGAACGAGATCAAGTTGGCCGCGGTCGAGACGATCCACGCGGGCAGCTCGCCCGGGTCGGCCAGCAGGTCCGCGAGGTGGTCGGCCACCTCCGCGGTGTCATCGTGCGCCACCCGGTCGGCGGCGTCGAGCACCGTTGCCGCACCCAGTTGTTCGGCCAGCTCCGGCTCGCCGCCACCGCGGGCGAGCAGGTTCGACAGCCTGCCCAGCGCCGAGCGTGCCGTGCTGGTCTGCTGGAGGTTCATATTGGCCCGCGCGACCGCCATCAGCAGCTTGGACCGTGACGCGACCTGTTGCACCGGCAGTTTGGACACGCTGCCGAGCAGGGTCGCCAGCCGGGAACGGTCGATCAGGTCCATGCCGCCACTCTCGAGCAGGTCGCCCGCGAGCTTGAGATCGGTCGCGGCCAGCGCGTGGTCGACCGACTTGCGCAGCAGGTTGTGCTCGGCATACCAGCGAGCGGCCTTGCGGTGCAGCATCTTCGCGCGCCCTGGGTGCATGCGTTCGAGCCGGGTGCGCAGGTGCTCGGCGAACAGCGGTTGCATCCGGTACCACTCCGGGTCGTGCTCGATCCGGTGCACGAACAACTCACGCTGCTCGGCTTGTTCGAGCATCGACGCGCCGTCGGGGACATCGGCGAGCAACGAGGCCAGCGAGCCGCTGACCCGCTCGACCACCGAGATCGCCATCAGGAACTCCAGCAGCTCGGGATCCATGCTGTCGAGCACGTTCTCGGCCAGATACTCCCGCATCCCGTGCCCGCCCTCGGCGAGCTGACCGAGCAGCTGGACCGGATCGGCCTTGCCGCGCAGAGTCAGGCTCACCAGCTGGATGGCGGCGGGCCAGCCATCGGTGGCCGTGTGGATCTGCTCGACCTGCTCGTCGGTGAGCGCGAAACCATTGCGCTCCACCAGGATCTGGCGCGTCTCGGCCTCGGTGAGCCGCAGCTCGACCGCCCCGAGTTCGACCAGCTCGTCGCGAACCCGCAGCCTGCTGATCGGCAGGCCGGACTGGTCGCGGCTGGTCACCACGAAACGCACATGGTGACAGCCGTTGTCGAGCAGGGCCGCCATCGCGCGGTGCACGCCGGGGTCGCTGACCCGATGCCAGTCGTCGACGACGACCACCACGCTGCGGCCGCTGGCGTGGATCTCATCGATCAGGGTCGCGATCACGAACGCGGCCGCGTCGGCGGGACGCTCCTCGAGCACCTGCTCCAGGCCGGCGCCGACGTCGGGGCGGACCCGGCGGATGGCCACGATCAGGTGGGCGAGGAACCAGATCTCGCTGTCGTCGTCCTGGTCGATGCCGAGCCAGGCGACCGGGATATCGCGGGCGATCAGGTCGGCGCGCCACTGCGCGGCGACCGTGCTCTTGCCGAACCCGGCGGGCGCGTGGACCAGGGCGAGCCTGCGACGGCCACCGGCGCGCAGCACGTCGAGCAGGCGCTGCCGAGGGAGGGGCTCGCGGGCGGGCGTCGGCGGCCGGAACTTCGTCGCCGCGGTCGGCGGAAAGGTGCCGGTATTGCCACTGCGCAGCGGCACAGCGGAGCCGACGGGCTGCAAGGTCAGCGGCCAGCTGCGGCGGCCGGTGACGGCCTTCAGCGATTCCGGGGTCTCCACCTCGGCGGTGTCCGCCGCGGTGTCGAGCAGGGCCATCTCGTCGGGCATCTGGCCGTGCGCGCGCTGCACCTGGCGCAGCATCTCGCCGAATTCGTGGGCCGAGGCGGGGCGGTCGTCCGGGTCGGGTGACATGGCCTGTTCGATCACCGCGGCGACGTCGGCGGGAATGTCCATGGCGCGCAGATCCGGCACCGGCTGGGTGGTGATCCGCAGGAACTGCGCCACCACCTTCTCCCCCGCCTGCCGCTCGAAGGCGGCGTGGCCGGTCAGCAGGGCGAACAGGGTCGCGCCGAGGCCGTAGATATCAGACTGAACAGTCGGTTCATGACCTTTGAGCACCTCGGGCGCGGTGAACGCGGGCGAACCGGTGATCAGGCTGCTCGAGGTCTGGAAGCCGCCGGGGATGCGGGCGATGCCGAAATCGGTGAGCTGCGGTTCGCCGTACCCGCTGATCAGCACGTTCGCCGGCTTCACATCGCGGTGCAGGATCCCGGCCCGGTGCGCCGACTCGATCGCCGCCGCCAGCTTCACCCCGGCGCGCAGGGTATCGGCCCAGGTCAACGGGCCGCGATCGTGGATGAGACGTTCGAGCGAACCGCGCGAGCAGTACGGCATGACGATCAGCGGCAGCCCGGTCGCTGTCACATCGACCTGCAGGATGTCGACGATGTTCGGATGCCCGGACAGCCTGCCCATCGCCTGTTCCTCGCGCAGGAACCGCTCCCGGCTCTCCTGATCGATCTCCGAGGACAGCACCTTCACCGCGACGACCCGGTCCAACGCGGGCTGCAAACACCGGTACACCACGCCGAATCCGCCGCGCCCGATCTCCTTGGCCCCCGTGAGCCCCATGGCGTCGAGCTCGGCGACAACCGCCTCGTCGATCTCCCCCGGCACCTTGGCGCGCTGGGTGTTCGTCCCCACCGGTGACGACTCGGACGGCCCGCGCTGTATACGGGTCGGCTCCGGTTCCATGTGACCACCCCTCGAAGCGAATCGGCGTCACCGGCGTTTCAGTCGGCATACGGACCCCCGAACAATCCGTACATATCCAAGCTAGCGCGATCCGGCATCTATCGGGTGGAGATTCGATGCTGTGGCGGCATCGGTTCCCCGCCACAGCCGTTCGACGCACCGCCTGCCACCCAAAGTGTCCCCGGGTGAACAGCATTCGTCCTGCCACTGGATGGGGACAGCCCCGTCTCGCCGGAGCGAAACGGGGCTGTCTGCACAGCTCAGCGCACTGAATGCGCTGTCAGTGACTTACTTGCGCAGGGAGGCGGGGACCTCGAAGCGCGAGCCGAACTTCTTCGCCAGCTCGTCGGCGCGGGCCACGAAGGCCTCCTGGCCGCCGGGGTAGCCGACGATGAACTGGTGCGAGCCGCCCGACCAGGCCGGGAAGCCGATGCCGAAGATCGAGCCGATGTTCGCGTCGGCGGTGCTGGTGAGCACGCCTTCGTCGAAGCACTTCTGGGTCTCGATGGCCTCGGCGAACATCATGCGGTCCTTGAGGTCCTGGAAGGTGACACCCTCCGGGAGCTCACGCTGCGAGTTGTAGATCGAGCGCAGCTCGTCCCACAGGCCGGTGGCCTTGCCGTCGACGTAGTCGTAGAAGCCCGCGCCGCCCAGCTTGCCGGTGCGGCCCTGGTCGTTGACCATGGTGTCGATGACCTGAGCGGTCTTCGCGGACGCGGCGTTGAGCTCGCCACCGGCAGCAAGGATGGCCTCGGAGGTCTCCTTGTAGATCTTCTGCATGGTGGTGAAGTTCAGCTCGTCCGACAGCTTCAGCGGCGCGGCCGGGTAGCCGGCCTGCAGGCCCGCCTGCTCGATGGTGGCCGGGTCGACACCCTCGGCGACCATGGAGATGGCCTCGTTGATGAAGGTGCCGATCACGCGCGAGGTGAAGAAGCCACGGCTGTCGTTGACGACGATCGGGGTCTTCTTGATGGCGAGGGTGTAGTCGTACACCCGGGCCAGCGCCTCGTCGGAGGTGTTCTTGCCCTTGATGATCTCCACCAGCGGCATCTTGTCCACGGGGGAGAAGAAGTGGATACCGATGAAGTCCTCGGAGCGCTTGACGCCCTCCGAGAGCAGGGTGATCGGCAGGGTCGAGGTGTTCGAGCCGAGCAGCGCGTCGGCGTCGACGATGTCCTCGATCTCCTGGAAGACCTTGTTCTTGAGCTCGGGGTTCTCGAACACGGCCTCGATCACGAAGTCGACGCCCTTGAAGTCGGCGGCGTCCGCGGTCGGGGTGATGCGAGCCAGCAGCGCGTCGGACTTCTCCTGGGTGGTCTTGCCACGCGAGAGCGCCTTGGCCTCGATGGCCTCCGCGTAGCCCTTGCCCTTGACGGCGGCCTCGATCTTGACGTCCTTGAGGACGACCTCGTAGCCGGCCTTGGCCGAGACGTAGGCGATGCCCGCGCCCATCATGCCGGCGCCGATGACACCGATCTTCTTGATCTCACGCTTGGGCACATCCGCGACGGACGGACGCGAGCCGCCACCGTTGATGTGGTTCAGGTCGAAGAAGAACGCCTGGATCATGTTCTTCGCGACCGGGCCGGTCAGCAGGCTCGTGAAGTAACGGCCCTCGATGGTCAGCGCGTTGTCGATGTCGACCTGCGCGCCCTCGACCGCCGCGGCCATGATGGCGCGCGGGGCGGGCATGTTGGTGCCCTTGATCTGCTTGCGCAGGTTGGCCGGGAACGCGGGCAGGTTCGCCGCGAAGGCCGGGGTGGACGGGGTGCCGCCGGGGATCCGGTAGCCCTTCTTGTCCCACGGCTGCGCGGCCTCGGGGTTGGCCGCGATCCACGCCTTGGCGGCGGGCAGCAGCTCCTCGACCGAGGAAACGACCTCGTCGATCAGGCCGATTTCCTTGGCCTTGGTGACGCGGTGCCGCTGGCCCTGCAGCAGCACCTGCATCAGCGCGTTCTGCAGGCCGAGCATGCGCACGGTGCGGGTCACGCCGCCGCCACCGGGCAGCAGGCCCAGGGAGACCTCGGGCAGGCCGATGGCCGAGCCCTTGACGTCGGCCGCGACGCGGTAGTGGGTGGCCAGCGCGATCTCCAGGCCGCCACCGAGGGCAGCGCCGTTGATGGCGGCGACGACCGGCTTGCCGAGCTGCTCGAGGCGACGCAGCGGGGCCTTGACGTCGGTGACCATCTTGACGACCTCGGCCGCGTTGTCCGGGCCGACCTTCATCATGTTCTTCAGGTCGCCGCCGGCGAAGAAGGTCTTCTTGCCCGAGGTGATGACGACACCGGTGATGTCGTCCTTCTCGGCCTCGAGGCGGTCGACGGTGGCGTTCATCGACGCGAGGTAGGCGTCGTTCATGGTGTTGGCGCCCTGGCTGGGGTCGTCGATCGTCAGGACGACCACGCCGTCGGCGTCCTTCTCCCAGCCGATGATGTTGTCAGTCATAGTTTTTCGTTCTCTCCTATGAGAAGTTTCGGCCGGGGATCAGACGCGCTCGATGATGGTGGCGACACCCATGCCGCCGCCGATGCACAGGGTGACCAGGCCGTAGCGCGCGTTGCGGCGCTCCAGCTCGTCGACCACGGTGCCGGTGATCATCGCGCCGGTGGCACCCAGCGGGTGGCCCATGGCGATCGCGCCGCCGTTGACGTTCAGCTTCTCGTCCGGGACGTTGAGGTCCTTCTGGAACTTCAGCACCACGGAGGCGAACGCCTCGTTGATCTCGACGAGGTCCATGTCCTCGATCGTCAGGCCCGCCTTGGCCAGTGCTTTCTTCGCGGCCGGGGTGGGGCCGGTCAGCATGATGGTCGAGTCGGCACCGGAGGTGGCGGTCGAGACGACGCGGGCCTTCGGGGTCAGACCCGAGTTCTTGCCCGCCTCCTCGGAGCCGATCAGCACCAGGGCGGCGCCGTCGACGATGCCCGAGCTGTTGCCACCGTGGTGGACGTGGTTGATCTTCTCGATGTAGGTGAACTTCTGCAGCGCGACGGCGTCGAAGCCACCCATCTCACCGATACCGGCGAAGGAGGGGTTCAGCTTGCCCAGGTCGGCGGCGGTGGTGCCGGGACGCATGTGCTCGTCGTTGTCGAGCACGACGAGGCCGTTCTGGTCCTTGACCGGAACGATCGACTTGGCGAAGTAACCACCGGTGGTGGCCTTGGCCGCCAGGTCCTGCGAGCGCACGGCGTAGGCGTCGACGTCATCGCGGGAGAAGCCCTCGATGGTGGCGATCAGGTCGGCCGAGATGCCCTGGGGCACGAAGTAGCCGTCGTAGTTGGTGGCCGGGTCCAGCGCCCAGGGGCCGCCGTCGGAGCCCATCGGCACGCGCGACATCGACTCGACGCCACCGGCGATGACGAGGTCGTCGAAGCCGGAGCGAACCTTCTGCGCAGCCAGGTTCACGGCCTCGAGGCCGGAGGCACAGAAGCGGTTGAGCTGGAAGCCACCGACGGTGTCGGGCAGGCCCGCGATGGTGACCGCGGTGCGGGCGATGTCCATGCCCTGGTCACCGACGGGGGTGACGACACCGAGGATGAGGTCCGAGATCTGGTCCTCGTCGAGGTTGGGGAAGCGGCCACGCAGCTCCTGGATCAGACCAACAGTCAGATCGATCGGCTTGACCGAGTGCAGCGAGCCGTTCTTCTTGCCGCGGCCGCGCGGAGTGCGGATGGCCTCGTAGATGTAGGCCTCTGTGGTCATATCGGAGTGTTTCCTTCCTTGGGGTGCGGTGGCCGCACGAACGCCACGACCATCCGTCCTGACGCCGTACAAATCCCGGCAAGCACCAGCGGAGCATAGAACTATGCTCATCCGGCGTTTCCGGCCACCCGTTCATACTACCGTGGTGTGCGAACTCCGGTTAACTTAACGCGGTCCGGCTGGCAGCTGTCAACCATCCAGACTCTTCGCTCCGAGCTCGTTACGCAGCAACGCCAGAGCGACCTCGTCCGGGTCCTGCCGATCTCCGGGCGCCACCGGCTCCGCCGCGGCGGCCAGCATCTCCTGCTCCTCTTCCGGCGTCGGCGGCGCCAGCACCGCGTCACCCGGCCTGCCACCGCGCCCGGAATCGCCACCGGACCGGCCCGAATCCGACCCGTACCCCTCGTCCGGACCCGGGTCGTCGGGTAGGTCGGGGAAATCGGGCGGCGGGATGTCGTCGTCGGACACCGGCTTGGCCTGCCCCGACGCACCGGCCTGATTCCCGTTGGCCTGACTCGGCCGGGAGAACTTCGGCCGCCCGGTCGGCTTGCCCTCACCCCGCGCCGGCGCGCTCGCGACCTTCGCCACCGGACGCGGCGCGGGCGCCCCCGTCTCCCAGCGCACATCCAGCTCGCGCCCGAGCACCGCGCGCACCGCCGACCGCACCGCCTCGATATTGCGCGGATCGGACAACCGCTGCGCCAACGGCGGACTCTGATGCGCGAACACGATCACCTCACCCTCGGCCCGCGACACCGCCGCCCCCGACAACAGCGCCTGCAACGTCGGCCCGAACTCCCGCACCTTCCCCTTGATCTCCGCCCAGGCACCGTCGACCAGCGCGACGAGATCCTCCGCCGGGGCGGCGGGCGCCTGCGGGGTCGCAGCCGACTCCGGGGCGGCAGATGTCTGCAGAGCTTCTGCCGCCCGCGAGGACGAAGCAGCTGCTTGGGAGGCCCCTGCCATCCGCGAGGCGACACCCGTCTGCGAAGCGGTAGCTGCCTGCGACGCAGCGGATTCCTGCGCAGCGACAGAAGGCGCCGGCGGTGTCGTTGCCTCATGCGCCGCAACAGGAGGTGTCGACGGTGTCGTTGCCGCCTGCGGAGCGGCAGGCGCTTCCGAGGCTTGCGTGGCGCCAGCCGTCTGCGGGCCCGCAGCTTCCTGGGGAGCGGCGGGCGCTTGCCGACCAGCAGCCGGAGACAGAGCCTGCGCGGGCGAATCAAATTGCGGTGCTGGGGTTTCCGAGCCACGGGCGTACGGATCGCCAGATGGCTGGGTGCCAGGATCGGCAACTCGCGACGCGGGCGCGGCCGTATCGCCTATCGCCGACCCGGCGTCCGGGCCAGCCGGGGCAGCGGCATCGGCCAGCTGCTCCTGGAAGTCGAACGATCGCCCGGCAGACGACACCGCGTCACCCGCAGGACCGACTCCCGCTTCCGCCGAAGATGCCTGAGAAACATCGCCTTCCGATGCCACGCCGTCGACAGGCTGTGCTGCAGGCCCGCGCACAGGCTGAGCCGGCAGCGGATTCTGTTGCGCGCCCCGCGGGTTCTGGCTCTGCTGCTCGACAGACGCGTCCTGCTGCGAATCCGGCTGGTTCTGCTGGGCACCCGGCTGGTTCGACTGCTCGAACGGCGCACCGTGCCGCGAACCCAGCACGTCCTGCTGGGCGAGCGGCACGTTCTGCTGCGCCACCGGCACATTTTGCTGCGCGGGCGGGGTCGGCGGGGCCTGCACAGCAGACTCGGCTGCGGCAGCGGGGTTTCCCGCGGCATCCGCGAGACGTTCACGTGGCGACTCGGACGCCCC
Source organism: Nocardia sp. NPDC055053 (assembly GCF_053608285.1). Classification (NCBI taxonomy): domain Bacteria; kingdom Bacillati; phylum Actinomycetota; class Actinomycetes; order Mycobacteriales; family Nocardiaceae; genus Nocardia; species Nocardia sp. NPDC055053. The sequence goes on from NZ_JBSGVD010000044.1 coordinate 36,013, forward strand.
CGATCCGCCTGCGGCCGCCGCCTTTTCGGCCTTGGCCGCCGCGAGGAGTTCCGCACCGCGACGGCGGTTCTCGCCACCGGCGGCGGGGCGCTGAGCCGGGGCGGACGCACGCTCGGCGGGCGGTTCGCCGGCGGCTGGGCCGGAGCGGGCGGGCGCGGCGGGGATGGCACCGCCCGCGAATCCCCGCTCCAGGCGTTCCAGGCGCTGCAAGGTCGCGGACTCGGTGTCGGAGACCGAGGGCAGGAGCATGCGGGCGCAGATGACCTCGAGCAGCAGGCGGGGGGCGGTGGCGCCGCGCATTTCGCCGAGGCCCTCGTGCAGGAGTTCGGCGTAGCGGGTCAGGGTGGCGGGGCCGAGGCGTTCGGCCTGGTCGCGCATGCGTTCCAGGACGTCGCCGGGGCCGGAGACCAGGCCGCGCTCGGCGGCGTCGGGGACCGCGCGCAGCAGGATCAGGTCGCGCAGGCGCTCGAGCAGGTCGACGGCGAAGCGGCGCGGGTCGTGGCCTGCTTCCATGACGCTGTCGATCGTGCGGAACAGCGCGGCGCCGTCGTCGGCGGCCAGCGCATCGATCGCGTCGTCGATCAATGCCACGTCGGTGACGCCGAGCAGCGAGACCGCGCGGGGGTAGGTGACACCATCGGGCCCCGCACCGGCCAGCAGCTGGTCGAGCACGCTCAGGCTGTCTCGCGGCGAACCTCCACCGGCCCGGATGACCAGCGGATACACCGCCTCCTCCACCGGCACGTGCTCCTGCTCGCAGATCTTGCCGAGCAGGCCGCGCATGGTGGCGGGCGGCAGCAGCCGGAACGGATAGTGGTGGGTGCGCGAACGAATGGTCGGCAGCACCTTGTCCGGCTCGGTGGTGGCGAAGATGAAGATCAGGTGGGCAGGCGGCTCCTCGACGATCTTGAGCAGCGCGTTGAAGCCCGCCGTGGTGACCATGTGCGCCTCGTCGACGATGAACACGCGATAGCGCGACTCGGCGGGCGCGTAGAACGCGCGATCGCGCAGCTCACGGGTGTCGTCGACACCACCGTGGCTGGCGGCGTCGAGCTCGATGACGTCGAGATTGCCCGCACCACCGGGGCCCAGCGCCACACACGAGGCGCAGACCCCGCACGGCGTCGAGGTCGGGCCGTCGACACAGTTCAGCGAGCGCGCGAGGATACGCGCGGAGGAGGTCTTACCGCAGCCGCGCGGACCGGAGAACAGATACGCATGGCTGATCCGCCCGGTATCCAGCGCCGTACTCAGCGGGTCGGTGACATGCTCCTGACCCACTACCTCAGCGAACGTCGCCGGTCGATACTTCCGGTACAGAGCCACGGCCCACAGGCTACCGCCGCCCACCGACAGGCGGATGAGCGGCCGACGCGTCGCCACTCCTCGCACAGATCGCCGCGAAACTGTGACATGAATCACAGTTCGAGTACAGGTTGGGACAAGGCGGGCAAACCCGGTCGACCGGGCGCAACGGCCGAGTTGACGACTGCCCGCCACGCGGCGAATCCCGCCTGGATCGGCGGACAATCCTGGTTACGGCGGAAATACGTACTTGATCCCCGATTGACCAGCGCTTTCCGGATGTAACGAAACAATCAATGGTCGTGACAGCAGCGCAAGCCGCTGGCTACCGTGGATCTCGGCAACTTCGGTGGCCAAACCTTCATCAGGTTGGTGGCCCCGGCCGGTCCCTCATCCCGGCCGGGGCACAACCTTCGCGCACCGTATCGCTCCCCCACCGCCGACCGGAGGAACGTTTCACCGTGCTGTCGTGTGATGACATCGCAACCGCCTGGCTCGCCCACACCGACTTCGCAGGCGACCACGCCGCTGTCGGCCTGCTGAGCAGGGCGATCAGCCCACAGGACTTCGACATAAAGCGCGATTCGCTGCCCGTCGCCGCCGCGGCGGACCCGGCGACCGCCGCGGCCATCCTGCAACTGCTCGAACGCGGGCAGGTGCCGACGATGGCGGCGATCCGCACCCTCACCGCGCAGAACGAGATGCGCCGCGAGGCCGAGCGGATCGAACGCCTCGGCAGGCGCGCGCAGCGCAGCATCGACGAGTTCGGTCGCATCCTGGCCAGGCTCGCCGCCGCGTACTGGTCCGCGCACGACATCGGCCCGACCAGGCGCGACATCCTCGCCGACGCCGAGATCACCGAGCTCATCGCCGAGCGGGTAGGCGAGATCGCGCCCTCGGCGGTCAAGCATCTGTGGCTGATCGAGCGGGCGCAGCGCGCGGGCTGGATCGCCTCCAACGCGAGTCCAGGTTCGCTGTGCCCGGCCCGCCGCTGGCACACGACCAAGTACGGCAATCGGGTGTCGCAGAAACCGGTCAACATGATCGGGAAGCTGGTCGCGGGTTTCGTCGTCGAGCACACCGCCGAGCGAGGCAGGCCGCCGAGCTGGTCAGCGCTCGCCCGCGATTTGCGCGACGACCGCGGCAGGCGGGTCTTCTTCGACGTGGCCGACGCGCACGCCCAGCGGCGCTGGCTGATCACCGCCGAATGGCTCGCCGACGGCGATGACCTGCCCGTTCCCGGCAAGCGCGGCACGCGGGCACTGGCGAAGGACAACCGGAGCTAGAACCGGGCCGACACCAGCGCAGGCGGTGAGTATTCGGTAATTTCCACGCAACGCAATCACGCGTGGAAGGAGTTACCGTGCCCGCAACGATCGATCCCGCGGCCACCGCCTGGCTACTCGCGGCTACCGCCATGGTGCTGTTGATGACGCCGGCGCTGGCCGTTTTCTACGGCGGGATGGTGCGCTCCACCGGCGTGCTGAACATGCTGATGATGAGCTTCATCGCGATCCCGCTGGTCACCGTCGTGTGGCTGGTCGCCGGGTACAGCCTGGCCTTCGGTGACGATGCGGGCGGCGGCCTCATCGGCAACCTCGAGCACGTCGGCCTTGCCGGGATCAATCCCGGCTCAGTGCGCGGCACGATTCCGGAACTGCTGTTCGTCACCTTCCAGCTGACCTTCGCGATCCTCACCGCCGCCCTGGTCTCCGGCGCGATCGCCGACCGCGCCAAGTTCGCGGGCTGGATGGTCTTCGTCCCGCTGTGGACGCTGGCGGTGTACGCGCCGATCGCGCACTGGGTGTGGGGACCCGACGGCTGGCTGCTCGATTTCGGCGCGCTCGATTACGCGGGTGGCCTGGTGGTGGAGATCGCCTCCGGCGCTTCGGCCCTGGCGCTCGCCCTGGTGCTCGGCCCGCGCATCGGATTCAACATCGACGCGATGCGCCCGCACAACCTGCCGTTCGTGCTGCTCGGCGCCGGTCTGCTGTGGTTCGGCTGGTTCGGTTTCAACGCCGGTTCCGCACTCGGCGCCACCGGCACGGCGGCCGCGGTCTTCCTCAACACCCTCGTCGCGGGCAGCCTCGGCATGCTCGGCTGGCTGATCGTCGAACAGGTCCGCGACGGCAGGCCGACCACCTTCGGCGCGGCCTCCGGCGCGGTCGCCGGTCTGGTCGCGATCACCCCGTCCTGCGGCGTGATCAACACCCTCGGCGCGGTGATCGTCGGCCTGGCCGCCGGCATCGTGTGTTCGTTCGCGGTCGGCTGGAAACACAAGGCGGGCTACGACGATTCGCTCGACGTGGTCGGCGTGCACTTCGTCGGCGGCATCGTCGGCACGATCCTGATCGGCCTGCTCGCCACCGAGGTGATGACCGGCGGCGTGAACGGCCTGTTCTACGGCGGTGGCTTCACCCAGCTCGGCAAGCAGTTCGTCGCTGTCCTTGTGGTCGCGGCGTACGCGTTCGCGGTGTCGTTCGTGATCGGCAAGGGCATCGACAAGGTCATCGGATTCCGCGTCAGCAAGGAAGACGAAACCGCGGGCATCGACTTCGCCCTGCACGCCGAGACAGCGTATGCCGAAGGCGTGCACGGCAGTTCCCCCCGCCGCTTCGGCGAGGGCCACTACGGCGGGCACTGACAACGCAAGCACATGGGTAACTCACCGGGCACGGGCTGACTCACCCCAGCCCGAACCGCCGGCCGCCAACGGTTGCGCAGGTGGCACACGAGTCCGGCCTGAATCGCGGAGAGGCGGGTCAGCTCACTTCGCCTGTGCTGGCCGTGAAGGTGTTGCACTTGGGGGTGAGGTTGTGGTCGAGGCCTGCCTCGAACCACTGACCACCGTGCTCGGAGGTGCCGTGATCGCGCATGTCGCCTGGCCCGTCACCGCGGCCGTAGGAATCCTTGGTGGCGACGGTGACCTGCGCGGACGACAGCGAACCGCCGCCCTTCGACGAGGCGATGAACATGCCGTCGAAGCAGTTGGCCTGCAACTCGACTCGGCGCGAGAGCTCGAGCCCCTTGGGTGAGCGGGCACCCGCGTCGACGCGTTCGCTGTTGGCCTTGCGCAGGATGCCCGACTGGGCCTGCACGTGGTGGCCGTATTCGTGCGCGAACACCGACAGGTACACGACCCAGTTGTCGCGGAACTGGTCGGTCTGCAGCTGGCTGATCGGCATGTAGATGGTCTTGTTCGCGGCGCAGTAGAAGGCGGCGAAGTTGCTCGTCGAGCCGGTGCACGGGGTGGTGATGCCCGCGGTGGTCGCGGTGACGCTCAGCGTCGGCGACTCGAACGGCAGGTTGTTCTCGGCCAGCAGCGGTTTCCACGCCGATTCCAGGCAGCGGGCTGCCGATTCGAAGAACGCGCGCGCCTTGTCGACCTGGGTGCCCCACGGCGCGTAGTCGCAGGACGCCGGAACCAGGGTGCCGTCGGCGTCGGTGAGCAGCGGATTGTCGCTGGTCGCCGCCGGTGCGGTGCCGGGCTGCGGCTCGTAGGTGGTGCTCGGCTTGGGGCCGATCGCGCCGATCCCGACGTCGATTCCGGTGTTGACGGCGAACTTCACCAGGCCGCCGACCACAAGGAAGACGACCACGAGGAACAGCGAGGTCAGGCCGCCACGGCGCTTACGCGGCGGCGGGGTCGGGCGGCCGGGCGGGCCGTAGGGCATCGGCGGCGGCCGGTAGCCCGACGGCGGACCGTAACCCTGCCGCGGTCCATAACCCTGTGGATAACCCTGGGGCTGTTGATAACCGGGCGGGCCGTATCCGGGCTGCGGCCGATAACCCGGCGGCGGGCCATAGCCAGGAGGCGGCGGAACAGGTCGTCCACCAGGGCCGACCGGGCCATAACCGTACGGTGGTTGGGTCACGTCCCCCGTACCCCCTCGTCTAGTTCGTCGCCGACAGCCGCTGACGCAGGATAGCAAGCTGTCTAGAGTAAGCAGCCATGCTGACTTTTCGGGGGGGCGCCGCAGGCGCGCTGCTGCTCGCTGCGGCGGGTGTGCTCGCGGCCGCGCCGGTAGCCCACACGGAGCCCGCGCCGATCGGCGTCACGATCACCGCCGACCTCACGCTGACCGAAGCCGGTGTGCTCGAGGTCACCGAGACGGTCGGTGTACCCGCCGGCGGCAATTTCACGATGACACTTCCCTTGCGCCTCAAGGTCGGTGACGACGTCGAGCGAATTTTCAAGGTCACCGACGTCACCGCGAGCGGCGCCGGCACCGCGACCACGGTCGACGATCAGTTCGTCGTCGAAGCGAAGCCGGGTGAATCCCAGTTCACCTACTCGCTGCACAACACCGTCTCCGACGCACCGGGCACCCAGGTGTTCCACTGGCTCGGCGTGCTCAACGCCGACATCGCCGCGCTCGACGTCTCGGTGATCAGCCCCAGCTATCAAATGGGCATCGTCGACTGCAAACTCGGACCGGCGGGCAATGCCAAGCCGTGCGCCGATGTGCACACCGAACCCGACGGCGTGCTGTACCTGAGCCAGCGCGATCTGCGTAAGGGCGACGCGATCGATCTCACTCTGCAGCTCCCGCCCGGCACCGTGCCGGCCAATGCCGATGTGCGCGGCGGCGATTCGAACGGGTTCTTCGCCTTCACCGCGCCCGTGTTCGCCGCCTTCGGCGCGCTGCTGCTCGCCCTGGCGGGCATGATCGCCTACGTGCTGCTGGCCAGGAAGCGGGCCGCCGCGGCGATCGCGGGCAGCGACGCGTTCGAACCCCTTGTCCAACAGGGCGGCCGGGTCGACTTCACCTCGCCCGACGGCGTGCTGCCCGGCGAGGCGGGACTGTTGCTCGACGAGCACGTCGACCCGGTCGACATCGCCGCGACCGTCGTCGATCTCGCCGTCCGGCGCTACCTGTGGATCACGCCGGTGAACGCCCGTGGCGAGGACGACTGGCGGATCAGCCGGGTCAACGCACCCGACGACCAGCTGCGCGACTACGAACGCGTCGTCTACGACATGCTGCTACCCGATGGCACCGACACCGTCGCCGTCCGCGAGCTCCGCGCGCCCGGTCGCATGCAGCTCGAGCCGGTCCGCGCCGCCATGCGCGCCGACGCGGTCGCCACCGGTGCCTTCGCCGACCCGAAGCAGCGCGCGCTCCCCCGGTGGATCGGCGTCGCCCTGATCGCGCTCGGCCTGATCGCCACGGTCACCCTCGCGCTGACCTCCGGGCACGCGCTGGTCGGCGTCGCCATCGCCCTGGCCGGTGTCGCGGCGGTCCTGCTGCCCAACTACCTGCCGACCAGGACGACCCTCGGCGACACCGTCGCCGGGCGTGCCAGGGCCATGCAGCGCGGCCTTGATGCCGTTACCCGCGAGCAGATCCCGCCGATCGATCAGGAAACGGTCTTCTCCCGCGCCCTGCCGTACACGGTGATCAGCGGCCGGGCCGACAACTGGATCCGCGCCTTCCGCGACATGGACCCCTCGGCCGACTCCCAGCCCGGCCTGTACTGGTTCGCCGGTTACGACCGCGACCGCAACCTGCACCGCTTCGCCGGCCAGTTCCCGTTCTTCATCACAGCCCTGGAAGGCGCTTTCAACCCTCGCTGAGCCGGGTCCGCCTTGACCGCACTCCCAGCCCCGCACGACCCGACCTCGAGGAGGGTCCCGCGGTGGCCGGCGGGCAGGGCGTGGATGGGGCGGGCGACGAGCGGGCCGTCGCCGTCGGCGAGGAGGGCGCACAGGTCCGCGTCCCAG
>NZ_JBSGVD010000045.1:0-41659 GCF_053608285.1 Nocardia sp. NPDC055053
GCGGCGGGCAGCGCGGCGCGCGCCGACCAGTCGGCGGGCGACCTCGCCGGTGACCGCTGGGCGAATCGTTCACCCGACCTCGGCAGGAGCACGATCCCGCGATGACGACCACCTCGACCGACACCTACGAGCGGCGCTCGTACGGGCTGTGGCAGAAGCCGCGCAGCGCCGGCCTTTTCGGCCTGCGCTGGGAAGAGACCGTGATCGGTTTCGTCGTGGTGATCGCGGCCCTGATCAGCGCCATGGTCGGTGGGTTCAAATGGGGTTTCGTCGTCGGCGGCCTCGGCGCGCTGGTGATGGTGCCCCTGGTGTGGCGGACGGGGGGCCGCTCGGGCTACGAGACGGGATTGATGATGTTCAACTGGATGCGCTCGCGCAAGAACGGCGAGCACGTGTATCGCGGCGGCCGGTTCTCCCGGATCCCCGGCGGCGTCACCAAGCTGCCGGGGCTGCTCGCCCCGTCGAAGCTCTATGAGGGCATCGACGCGGGTGGCTACCACTTCGGGATGATCCACCTGCCCGCGTTCGCGCAGTACACCGTGGTGTTGCGGGCCTGGCCGCAGGGTCACGAGGCGGTGGACCAGCCGGTGATCGACCGCTGGGTCGCCGCCTGGGGCACCTTCCTGGCCTCGGTCGGGCAGACCAGCGACATCGTCGCGGTGGTGCCGGTGATCGACACCGTGCCCGAGACGGGTAACCGGCTGCTCAACGAGGTCTCCACGATCACCCGCCCGGAAGCGCCCGAGCTGGCCCAGCAGGTGATGTACGAGCTGGCCACCGAGCTGCCGCAGGAGCGGGTGCAGCTGCTGCCGCGCGTGGCGATCACGTTCAAGGCCACCACCGCAGAGCGGCGCAAGAACCCGGCCGAGGAGGCTGTGGAGATCGGGCGCAGGCTGCCCGGCATCTGCGCGGCGCTGGCCGAGGCTGGCGTGCGGGCGCAGCCGATGTCGGCCGAGGAGGTCATCTCCTTCATCCGCCGCAGCTACGACCCGGCCGCCCAGGCCGATCTCGAGGTCGCCGCGGCCGATCCCGGCGGGCACGGTCTCGGCTGGGACGACGCGGGCCCGGTCTCGCACGACGAGAAGTGGGATCACCTGATCCACGACGGTGGCCGCTCGGTCACCTGGGAGATGGACGCGGCGCCGGAGGGCGCGGTCGACGAGCGGGTGCTGCAGCGGCTGCTCGCGCCGAATCCCGAAGTGCCGCGTAAGCGGATCGCGATCGTCTACCGGCCGCACTCGGCCGCCGACGCCGCCGAGATCGTCGACGACGACTTCAAGAACGCGCTCGTCGCGCAGCAGAGCGAACGCGGTGTCGTCTCGGCCGCCGCGACACTGCGGGTCGGCGCGACCCAGCAGGCACGGGAGGAACAGGCCCGCGGGCACGGTGTGACCCGCTTCGGCGCGCTGGTGACGATCACCGAGCCGCTGCGCGGCGACCTGCCGCGCATCGAGGCCATCACCCGCGACCTCTCGACGCAGGCCCGGCTCAAGATCCGGCGTTGCTACCGCTACCAGGCCGCGGCGTTCGCGGCCTCCCTCGGTTGTGGCGTCATCCTGCCCGAGCACGCGACCATTCCGAAGGCATTGGCGGGGTGAGGCGATCATGGGACGCGACTTCGACGACATCGCGCTACGGCCCGTGCACCGGCCGCCCCGCATCCGCGGGGAACGCGAACCACGACCGGCCGGGAGTTCGTCGCGCGTGAGCGACGACGTGCTCGGCCTGGAAGAGCGCACCGAACGCGGCGACCGGGAGTCGGCGCGCGGTACGGCCGTGGCCGGCGAGCGCGAACGCCCGTCGCGCGAGGGCAGGTCGCGCGTCGGGGAACCCGGCGGTAGGCCGCGCGCGGACGAGCCGCGCCGTCCGGCCGCCGAGCGCGGGCCGCAGGGCGAGGACACCCGCAGGCCGCGCGCGGAGGACGAGCGTCGCAGGCCGCGCGCCGAAGACGAGCATCGTGAGCCGCGCACCGGCGAGAACCGCAGGCCGCGTACCGGCGAGCACCCGAGGCCACGCGAAGAGGACGCACGGGGCAGGCGCGGTGACGAGGCCCGTGGCGGTCGGCCCGCCGCGGGGGAGCGGCGTGGACCGCGGCCCGACGCCGACCGTGCCCCCAAGGCCCGCGTCGAGCGCGGCCTGCGTGCCGAGGATCACGGCCCGCGGCTCGATCACGAGCGCGCGATGGATCCGCACCGCCGGAAGCGCCCGGCCGAGCAGGCCAAGCTCGTCAAGGCGCCGCGCCCGGTGAAGGCGGACCGCCCCGACGACGTCGCCGACCGGGCGATGGGCACCGGCCGCTCGGCCAAGTCGCGGAACAAGGCCGACCGGCGCGCCCAGTCCGGCCCGTCACTGCTCGACGACGCCGCCCGCGCCCGCTACGAGATGATCGCCCGCGAGCAGTCCGGATTGCGCGCGGCCTGGGCGACCTTCCGCATCCACACCGACGATCTGCGCCGCAACAACGCGCAGGCGCGCACCGAGGCCGTCGTCAGCGACGGATTCGACCGCACCACCGCCGAATTGACCGACCGCGGCTACTCGGGCCCCGGCGGTGGCAAGATGAACGTGGTCGGCCGCCCGGTCGAGTACCGGGCCACCACCGCCCAGGTCGCAGGCCTGTGGCCGTGGTCGGTCGGCGCGGGCGCGCCGCTGATCGGCACCCCGCTCGGCTCGCACCTGCACACCGGCGCGCCGGTCTGCTTCGACCCGATGAACTGGTTCATGCGCGGCAGCTTCATCACCGCGCCCAGCCTGTTCGTGCTCGGCCTCAACGGTTTCGGCAAGTCCTCGCTGGTGCGCCGGATCGTGCTGGGCGGCATCGCCCAGGGCATCACCCCGCTGATCCTGGCCGACGTGAAACCCGACTACCGCAAGATGGTCGAGCTCGTCGGCGGCCAGGTGATCGACCTCGGCTACGGCCACGGCAAACTGAACCCGCTCGCCGCCGGTGTGCTCGGCTCGGTCGTGCCGCGGCTGGAGGAGTTCCCCGCGCTGCAACGGCAAGTGCTGCAGGACCTGCGGGCCAGGCAGGTGACACTGATCGCCGGTCTGGTGGAGCTGGTGCGTGGCGCCAGGGTCGCCGACTTCGAGGAGACGCTGATCGCGACCGCGCTGCGCATCCTGTACCAGCCGGGCAGCGAATACGCCCCCGACAAGCCGCCGATCATGGAGAACCTCCTGGAAGTGATCGTCGGTGGCGGCGCGGAACTGATGCTCGACGCGGGCGCCGACAACGAGGACGAATACCAGCACGCGATCAAGAACCTGCGCCGCTCGCTGCGCGCGCTCACCCAGGGCCCGTTCGGCGCGATCTTCAACGGGCAGACCAGCGTTCCCATCGATACCGGCGCCGTCGCGGTGTGCATCGACGTCTCGCACATCCCCACCGGCGACAAGAAGCTCAAGGCCGCGGTCATGCTGGCCTGCTGGGCCGACGGCTTCGCCTCGGTCGAGGCCGCGCACGTGCTGGCCGACGCGAAACTCGGTCCGCAGCGCTACTTCCAGGTGGTGATGGACGAGCTGTGGCAGGTGCTCGGCCTCGGTGACTTCATGGTCGACCGCGTCGACGAGCTGACCCGACTGCAGCGTGGCCTCGCCACCGCGCTGATCATGATCAGCCACACCATCAAGGACCTACAGGCGCTGGGTTCGGACGCCGCGATCGCCAAGGCGATCGGCTTCCTGGAACGCGCCCGCGCCAAGATCTTCGGCGCGCTGCCGGCCGAGGAGATCAGCAGGCTCGATTCCACCGTGCCCTTCACCTCCGCCGAGCAGGAGATGGTGACCGGCTGGTCGGCGCCCCAGGCGCTCACCGGTGAAGCGCTACGCCCCGGTCAGCAGCGGCCGTCGCCGCCCGGCACCGGCAAGTTCCTGCTCAAGATCGGTGAGGATCGCCGTCCCGGTATCCCCTTCCACATGGAGTTCACGGTGTCGGAGAAGGAAAGCGGAATCCACGACACGAATCAGCGGTTCAGCGAATTCGGCGACAACCCGCGTGCCGCTCCCGAACCGCCGACACCGAACGGAGGCCGGCAATGATGCCGCACCGGTCCTACCGCCGGGTCTCGCCCGAGGTCCGCAAGGCCGCCGTCGAGCAGGTCGTCGCCCTGACCGACAAGCTGCGCAGCGAGTCCGAGGCCTGCCGGGTGGTGGCCGAACAGATCGGCGTGCACGCCAATTCGGTGCGCAACTGGGTGCGCGCGGCCGAGGGGCCGAGCCTGGACCGGATGGACGCCACGGCGCTACGCCGCAAAGTGGTGCTGCTGCAACAGCAGTTGGCCGCCGCCGCCGAGATGAACCGCACGCTCGCCGACACGCTCAACGAAACCCGGCGCCGCACGTGATCACCGCCGCGGCGGACCCGGATCCCGGCGCCCGGCGCGGAACGCCTGGAGGCGGCCGGTGAACGCCCGCACGATGCTGATGTCCGCGCTCGGCTCCGTCATCGGGTTGATCGCGCTCGTGCTGGTCATCGTGCTGCCCTCCTCGGACGAGACCTGCGAAACCTCCGGCGTGCTCGACGGTTCGTCGGCGCCGACACTGCCGCCGCTGGGCGGCCAGTCGCCCGGTGAGGCCCGCGCTGCCGCGTCCGCGACGCCGACCACCAACGCCGCCGTCACCGGAACGCCCTCGCTGGCCGCCGGGGTCGGTCCGCTGCGCCGCACCCTGCCGCTGGAGACCGGCACCTTCACCGTCTCCGACGTGTTCGGTTCCCGCGGTGGCGATCACAAGGGCATCGATATGGCGGCCACCGACGGGACGACGATCTACTCGGTGTCGGACGGCCGGGTCGTCGCCGCCGGTCCGGCGTCGGGCTTCGGCAACTGGATCGTCGTCGATTCCGTCGACACCAACGGGCGCGCCTACTCCGCCGTCTACGGGCACATGTGGGATCACGGTGTGAAGGTGCGGACGGGGCAGACGGTGACCGCGGGCCAGCCGATCGGGATGGTGGGCTCAGCCGGCGAATCCAGCGGCCCGCACCTGCATTTCGAGATCGTGCCGGGCGGCCGCTTCACCGGGGGCCGCCAGATCGACCCGATGCCGTGGCTCGACGGCGCGCCGACCCCGGATGTCGGTGGCGCGCGGGCGTTCTCGGTCGACCCGAACTGTGTGCGCGGTTTCGGCAGCGCCGGTGGCGCGCTCGCCGACGGCAAGGTGCCCGCGGAACTGGAGATCTGGTATCGCCGGGCTGGCACCGTCTGCCCGGAGATCTCCTCGTCGCTGCTGGCCGCACAGGCCAAGCAGGAGTCGGGTTTCCGGCGCGGGCTGACCTCGCCCGCCGGCGCGCAGGGCCTGGCGCAGTTCCTGCCCGGCACCGCGGTGAGCATCAATCCCGACGACGGCTTGCCCTATGTCATCGACGCCGACGGCAACGGCACGGCCAGCGTCTGGGACGACGGCGACGCGATCATCGGCCAGGCCCGCTACATGTGCGCGATCGCGCACAAGATCGCGGGCTGGATGGCCGCGGGCAAGGTCTCCGGCGACCTGACCGCGCTGACCCTGGCCGGCTACAACGCCGGTGAGGGCGCGGTGCTCGCCTCCGGCGGCATGCCCAATCAGGTTGCGGCGCACTACTCCGAGACCCAGCCCTACGTCACCAACATCCTGTCGATGGAACCGCAGTACCGCGCGCCCGGCGCGCAGGGCCGGTTCACCCCCGAACCCGGTGGCGGTGGCGCGCAGATCGCCGAGGCGGCGCACGACTGGCTCGGCGCGCCGTATGTCTGGGGTGGTGGTGGCGCGCAGGGCCCGAGCAACGGCGGGTTCGACGGGCCTGGCCTCACCGCCGCCGCGGTGTTCGCGGCGTCCTCGGGCGCGGTGACGTTGCCGCGCACCGCCGAACAGCAGTGGGAGTCCGGCCGGGAGGTGCCCCTCGCGAAAGTGGCGGTGGGTGACCTGGTGTTCAGCGATTTCGGGCCGAAAGGTCCGGCGAAGGTGGGGATCTACGCGGGCAACGGTCAGCTGATCCAGGCGGTGCCGCCGTCGAGCAGCGGGGCAGGCGGTGGCGTCGTCGAGGTGGCGGTGCCGGGTGACGCGCGGGCGAGGAGGGTGTTGTGACCACACGACGCGACGCGGCGGGGATAACCTGGTGGGAGAGAACACGAATCCGCACCATTCCGGCGGTGATGCTCGTGGCGGCCCTGACCTCGGTCGCCGCTTGCGGCGGCGACTCCGATACCGCGCGCCCGGACGGCGCGACGCCGACCACCCGGCTGCTCGAGGCAGCGGCCACCACGGTCGACCCGACGACGCCCGACGGTGTCGCGGTCGTCGCCCTGCGCGAGGTCTACACCTGGAACCCCGCGACCGAGCAGCAAGGAGATTCGCTGCAGCGGGCGCGAAAATGGTTGGGGCCCAGCATGATACGTATGCTGGACAGTTCGGCCGGGACCACCGGCACGCCGAAACCGACGCTGCAGTGGGCGGACTGGGGCAAGGCGAAGGCCCGCGTCGAGGCGTTCACCTTCGCTTCGGGGGAGCAGGCGCCGCCGAGCGCGGATCCCACGGTGGCGCAGTACAAGATCGGCATCGAGCAGACGGTCGTCTACCCGAACGGGCGGACCGAGGCCCTACCGCCGAGCACGGTCATCGCGACCGTGGTGCAGACGCCGCAAGGCTGGCGCCTCGACGCGTTCCGCTGAGAGCACCCACCCACCCATCCGACAAGGTCCACAAGGAGGCACACGTGGCGAAGAAGAAGGTGACGGATCCGGCCGCGATCGGACCCGACACGACGCTGATCCTGATCGTGTTCGGCTTTGCGACGCTGATCACCCTCGCCGTCGCGCTGCACCTTGGCAACGCGATGTCGGTGGTGCCACAGAACATTCCGGTGAACCCGATCGCGGTGGTCGCCGACCTGGCGCGCGGGAAACTGCACTGGCCGCGAGCGTCCACGGTGATCGTGCTGCTGGTCATCGCCGCGGCCATCGCGTATGTGGTGATCCGCAAGAAGATGAAGACGCGCGCGGTGGCGGGCCGGTTGTCGATCGACGACAAGGCCGACCACATGGGCAGCGGCAGCGCCATCGCCTCCATCACCGAGGAGGGGGTGCGGACGAAGGCCAAGGAGCTCGGCGTGCGGCTGGGCACCAACGACGCGCCCGGTGTGCCGATCGGCATCGCCGTCGCCGACGGCACCCCGCTCTACGGTTCCTACGAGGACCTGCACCTCGACATCTGGGGTCCGCGCCAGGGCAAGTCCACCTCGCGGGTGATCCCGGCGATCCTGTCGGCCATCGGACCGGTGCTGACCACGTCGAACAAGCGTGACGTGGTCGACGCGACCCGGAATGTCCGCGAGACCAAGGGCAGCGCGACCTTCGTCTTCGACCCGCAGGGTGTCGCGGGTGAACGGCCGACGTGGTTCTGGGATCCGCTGGCCTGGGTCGACCACCGCAAGGAGGGGTGCGAGATGCGCGCGGCCCGGCTGGCAGGCCACTTCGCCGATGCCGAGAGCGGCGGCGCCGACACCACCGACAGCTTCTTCGATCCGGAAGCCGAGGATCTGCTCGCCGGGCTGTTCCTGGCCGCCGCGATCGCGGGCAAGCCCATCACCCAGGTGTGGGAATGGGTGACCAATCCGCAGAACAGCGAGCCGATCGAGCATCTGCGCGGTGCGGGCCACGACTTCACCGCGTCCGGCCTGGCCATGCAGTACAACGCCGAACAGCGCACCAAGAGCGGCATTTTCGGCACGGCCAAGAAGATGGTCCGCTGCCTGCAGATGTCGAACGTACATCCGTGGATCACCCGCGGCAGCAGCGACCGCCTGCAGTTCGACGAGCTCGAGTTCATCGAGCGCAACGGCACGCTCTACTGCCTGTCGCTGGAGGGTCGTGGGTCGGCCGCGCCGCTGGTGAGCGCGCTCACCGAGGCCGTCATCGACGTGGCGATGCGCAAGGCTTCGCTGTCCTCCGGTGGCAGGCTGCCGATTCCGCTGCTCGCGGTCCTCGACGAGGCGGCCAATGTGGTGCGCTGGAAGGATCTGCCCAAGCAGTACAGCCACTTCGGTTCGCGCGGCATCGTGGTGATGACCGTGCTGCAGTCGTGGGCCCAGGGCGCGCGGTGCTGGGGTGACGCGGGCATGAGCGCGCTGTGGTCGGCGGCCAATATCAAGGTGCTCGGCAGCGGTGTCGACGACATGGCGTTCCTGCGTGACCGCTCCGAGGCGATCGGCGAGTACGACTCGATCTCGCAGTCGATGTCGCAGTCGGGCAACAGCAAGAGCTATTCCCGCTCGCTCAGTTCCTCGGTGACCTTCACCGCGCAGGGACTGGCGACGCTGCCGCGCGGCCGCGCGGTGGTGTTCACCTCGGGCCAGCCCGCCGTGCTGGTCCGCACCGTGCCCTGGTGGGAATCGGAGTACTCGGAGGCGGTCAAGCAGTCGATCGAATACAACGATCCCACCCGCAAGACCCGCATCGACGATCTCATCGGGACGCCGGTGCAGTCGAGTTCCACTCCGCCGGATCAGATCGGTGACATCGAGGAGGTCAAGCCACTGTGAACGAACAAACGCAACCCGCGCGCGACATCGCCAACGGGTACGGCAATGTCTTCGATTTCGTCAACGACTACCTGAGCAGGGTGTACAGCAGGCAGGTCACCGATATCAGTGACACCGTGTGGTGCCCGGAATGGTGGCGCCATCCCGAGGCGGCCGTGCGACTGCACGCGCTGTGGCAGGCGTGGGAGCACTTCCGGATGCAGGGTGGACCTGGCATCAGTGTCTGGTTCCTCGATCACGCGGATCCGCATATGGCGAAACTGTTCGATCCGCGTGGGCCGTTCAAGTATTGCAGTGTGCGCAACGGCCACAAGAAGATGCTCGATCCGCTGCCGTTGGAGGAGCAGGTCGGGGCGGATCGCGATCAGTTCACCGACCCGGACGTCATGCGGACGATGGGCAAGACGAAGCCGTTCTAGCCGGCGGTTCCGGTCCGGCGGGGGGCGGTCGGGCCGCCCCCCTGGCCGGTGTGCGCCGGAGCGGGTCAGCGGCCGCGCTCGAGTCCGCGCGGATCGATGCTGCGTTCGATGCCTGCCCGCCGCGCGCCCGCGTTCGTGCGCCGGATCGCCTCGTCCGGCGAAATGCCCTGTCCCATCTCGACCAGCATCCGCACTTCGGCCAATTCCGGTGCGACGCCTGCCCGTTCGAGATGGGCCGCGATGGCCGCGCGCCGCTCGACGGAGTCGTAGCCCACCTGCGGTGCGTTCGCGCCGACCGAGGCCGCGGTGCTCGCGAACGGGGAGGACGGGTCCTTCTCGAGGGTGAGTCCGCGTGTCTGCGCCGACTTGGTGCCGACCGACATCATCTGTACCAGTTCGATATTGCGCGGGTCCTTGGCCTTCAGATCGCGGGCCTCGCGGATCTGGAGTTCCTTGGCTTCCTTCATCTTCGCCTCGACCGCCTTGACGCGGGCCTCGGCCTCTTTCTGGCCGTGCTCACGCGACTTGAGGGCGACCAGGGTGGCCATCTGCAGCATGATTTTCATCATGGACGCCGTTTCGCTGCCGATGTCGTCGAGTTCCGCCATGACTGCTCCCCGATGCTGCTGTGGAAGTGGACATCTGAGCCTACCGCGCGAAGGACACGACTGTATGTCTGGCGGAGCCACGCGAGGCAGGTGTCGAGAAGTTTCGGTGGACACGGAGTGGCGGGGGAGAAAATGCGGAACGAGCTGGCATCGGCCGGACGATCCATAGGATTGCCTTGCCTCTGATGATCTTCCGCCGGTGTCGAGGCGATGGCACCGGAAAAGGGCCGGACACCGCGGCGGCGTCCGGCCCTTTCGGTGCCGTGTGCGGGGCTGTCAGCCCACCTTGACGGTGTTGAAGCTGATCGGCATCTTCGGCTTGCCACCGCCCGCCGACATGGAGCCGTCGTCGCCGGCGGCGCCGACCTTCGCCAGCGTCTTCAGGCCTGCCTCGTCGATGGTGCCGAAGATGGTGTACTTCGGCGGCAGGATGGTGTCGCCGTAGACCAGGAAGAACTGGCTGCCGTTGGTGCCCTCGGGAGTCAGGCCCGAGTTGGCCATCGCGATCACGCCGCGCTGGTACTTGACCGGGCTTTCCAGGTTCGGATCGTCAGCCGGGTACTGATCGGTCGGGTACTCGTTGGCGAAGCTGTAGCCGGGGCCGCCCATACCGGTGGCGGTCGGGTCACCGCACTGCAGCATCTCGAAGCCGGTCTCGGCCGAGATACGGTGGCAGCTGGTGTTGTCGAAGTAGCCCTGCTGGGCGAGGCTCACGAAACTGTTGACGGTGCACGGCGATGCGGCACTGTCGAGCTCGAGGCCGATCGGGCCCTGGGTGGAGTCGATGGACACCTTGGTCTTCGGCGCGTCGGGGCCGGAGGCGACCGTGGTGGTGCTCGGCGGCGCGACCGGCTTGGCCGCGGGCTCGGCGCCGACCGGGTAGGCGCAGTCGACGGTGGCGGGCTTGGCGGCGACCGCGGGCGCGTCCGCGGCGGGCGGCAGTTCGCGCTTGCTGGTGGTCGTCGCGCTCGCCGTGGCCGAGGATTCCGGCTCGTCACCGCCCTTGGTGAGGAAGTACACGCCGGTCACGGCGGCGGCGACCACGATGACACCGAGTATCGAGCCCGCGATCACGAGGCGCTTGCGCTTCTTCTCCTGCTCGGCCCGTCGTTCCAGCTGGCGCTCCAGCTTGCGCTTGGCCGCCGCCCGTCGCTGTTCGTTACTCGGCACTACCGCGTTCCTCCCGTGTCGTCAGATTCGTCTAGAGGGTAACCGGTTGGACGCGAGGGGCGCCCGTGGGGAAAACTGGATGATCGTGACCAAGACCAGCAGCTTCACCGCCCCGAAGGGGGTCCCGGATTACGTGCCCCCCGGCTCGGCCGAGTTCGTCGCCGTGCGCGACGGCTTGATCAACGCCGCCCGACTCGCCGGGTACGGGCACATCGAGCTGCCGGTATTCGAACAGACCGCCCTGTTCGCGCGTGGTGTCGGCGAGTCGACCGACGTGGTCAGCAAGGAGATGTGGACCTTCGCCGACCGCAACGGCGAGAGCTTCACCCTGCGCCCCGAAGGCACCGCGGGCGTCATGCGCGCGGTGATCCAGCACGGTCTGGACAAGAGCGGGCAGTTGCCGCTCAAGCTGTGCTACGCCGGTCCGTTCTTCCGCTACGAGCGCCCGCAGGCGGGCCGGTACCGGCAGCTGCAGCAGGTCGGCATCGAGGCGATCGGCGTCGACGACCCCGCGCTCGACGCCGAGGTCATCGCCATCGCCGACGCCGGATTCCGCGGCCTCGGCCTGGACGGGTTCCGGCTCGAGATCACCTCGCTCGGCGACGAGACCTGCCGCCCGCAATACCGGGACCTGTTGCAGGAGTTCCTGCTCGGCCTCCCGCTCGACGAGGAGACCCGCCGCCGCGCCCAGATCAACCCGCTGCGCGTGCTCGACGACAAGCGGCCCGAGGTGCGCGAGCTGACCGCGAACGCGCCGTTGATGATCGATCACCTCTCCGAATCGGCCAAGGCGCACTTCGAGCAGGTGCTCGCCCACCTCGACGCGCTCGGCGTGCCGTACGTGGTGAACCCGCGCATGGTCCGCGGCCTCGACTACTACACCAAGACCACCTTCGAGTTCGTGCACGACAAGCTGGGCGCGCAGTCCGGCATCGGCGGCGGTGGCCGCTACGACGGGCTGATGGCCGAACTCGGCGGGCAGCCGCTGTCGGGCATCGGCTTCGGCATCGGTGTCGACCGGACCGTGCTCGCGCTGGCGGCCGAGGGCAAGGCGGCGGCCGATCCGGCGCGCTGCCAGGTCTACGGCATCGCCCTCGGTGACGCGGCCAAGGCGCGGCTGGTCGCGCTCGCCGGCGATCTGCGCGGCGCGGGGATCAGCGTCGACCTGGCCTACGGCGGACGCGGGATGAAGGGCGCCATGAAGGGCGCCGACCGCTCCGGCGCGAAATACACGCTGGTGCTCGGCGATCGCGATCTCGAGGAGCACTCGATCGGGGTCAAGGAGATGGCGACCGGCGAGCAGCGGCAGGTGCCCCTCGGCGAGGTCATCGGCGTGCTGCGCAGCGCACTCGGCAACTGAGCCCGGCAGGTCCGGGGCGCGGTAGTCTGACCGCGCCTCGGACCGGACGGGACGGGTGGAGAGGGACATCGTGGACGGGGAGTCCGGGCGGGCGGCGACGGAACCGGTCGGCATCGACCTGGTGGCGCCCGAAGTGTTCGCGCCGATGTTGCGCAGGCTCGCGCTGGCCGCGCTCGGCGTGGGCATCGGCGTGACGCTGCTGGCGGCGGTGTGGTTGAGCTGGCCGTACGCGATCGCCCTCGGGTTGGTCGTCGCGGTGCCGACCATCGGCTATGTGTTCGCGTTCCGGCGCAGGCGGATGTGGTTGAGCGGCACCGAGATCCGCGCGCACCGGCTGCTGGGTGAACATCGCATCGACCTCGCGGACGCGAGCGGCGTGCAGCTGCTGGTGTTTCCGGGCAGGCTGAGCCGGATCGTGCTGAAGGTGACCGCGGGCGCCGACATCCAGCTGGTGCCGCTGGCGATGTACACCGACGCGGGCAGTGGACGGGAGCTGCATCTGCTCGGGCTGCGCAAGCTCGCCGACGCGCTCGCCGCCAGCGAACTCGCCGCCGCCGTCGTCGTCTCGGAGGTGCTGGTGCAGCAGTTGCGGGCTGAGGCGCGCGATGCCGGGCTGGGGGAGCGGCCGCTGTATCGCGGGGTGCGGCTGGTGCGTGCGAAGGACGCCGTGTCGCCGGTGGTGCTCAGCGATTCCGAGGTCGCCTCGCTCGTGTGAGCGCCGGGCTCAACCGAACAGCGCGAGCTGCGGATCCTGGGGTGGCGGGGTCGGCGGTGTCGGTGTGGTGCGGCCCTGGGGGCGGCGCAGATCGTAGGCGGCGAGCAGTGGGTCGACCCGCTCACGAAGCCAGGCGCTGTAGGTAGGGGTGACGTTGCCGCCGCGGCCGTAGAGCTGGCGATAGCGCCGCAGCAGTGCCGGGTGTTCGGTGGCCAGCCAGCTCAGGAACCAGCCGCGAGTGCTGCCGCGCAGGTGCATGGGGAAGGCCATGGCGCTGTCGGCGCCCGCGTCGGCGATCGCGGCGAACAGCGCGTCGAGATGAGCGCTGCCGTCGGTGAGGCACGGGATGATCGGGGCCGCCATGACGTGGACGGCGAAACCCGCGTCGGCGAGTGCGCGGACCAGGTCGAGGCGCGCGCGGGGAGTTGGCGTGCCGGGTTCGAGGCTGCGGTGCAGGTCGGGGTCGAGGATGGCGATCGACACCGCGACGCTCACCGCCACCCGCCGCGACGCCTCGGTGAGCAGCGGTAGATCACGGCGCAGCAGTGGGCCTTTGGTGAGAATCGAGAACGGCGTGCCCGAGTCGGCGAGGGCGCCGATGATGCCCGGCATCAGGCGATAGCGGCCCTCGGCACGCTGATAGGGGTCGGTATTGGTGCCGAGCGCCACCGGTTCGCGCCGCCAGGACCGGCGCGCCAGTTCGCGGCGCAGGATCGCGGCGACATTGGTCTTCACCACGATCTCGGAATCGAAATCGTTGCCCGCGTCCAGGCCGAGGTACTCGTGGCTGCCGCGCGCGAAGCAGTACCGGCAGGCATGCGAACACCCGCGCATCGGGTTGATCGTCCACCGGAACGGCAGCGAGGAACTCTCCGGCATCTTGTTCAGCGCGCTCTTGCAGAGCACCTCGTGGAAGGTGATGCCGTCGAACTCGGGGGTGCGGACACTGCGAACCAGCCCGGCCCTGGTCAATCCGGGCAGGGCGCCGTCATCGGCGTCGAGGGTCTGGGCTTGCCACCGCACTCCACGAGTCGAACATTTGTTCGATGTGGTGTCAAGCGTGGTCGACCCCGACTCTCTACAATCGTCCGCAGTGGCTTCCTCGTTTGCGGATGCGCTCGGGTAATCCACCGACGCCGCGCTATCTCACCGTCGCGCACGTCGGCGCGGTGCTCCAAGGGGCTGTTCTGCTCGGCCTGGTGTGGCCCGCGCGCATGTCGGCTCTGCCTGCCGGGTGGAACACCGCCGCGGCATGGCTGGTCGTGGCCTCCGGGGTGTTCATCGCCGCCAAGGACACGATCAATTGGCTCACGGGCGTCGGCGACGAATTCGCCGAGCGCGCGCGCACCGGTCCGCTGGGTTTCGCCGGTGCGGTGACCATCACGGCGGGGCTCGGGATCTTCCTCGTCGGGGTGCTCGCCGCCCTCTAGTGCGCTGACGAGCGCCGTACAAACCAGACTGGACGGCCGCATTTCAGTGGATTCGCGCGTAAAATTGCTGGTGGCGGACCGTTTGGTTCGGTAATCGGTGGTGTGGGTGTCTCGGTAAGAAGTGTTCGATGGAAAGACCGTTGTTGGTCGCGGCCGTCGCTCAGCTCGTCCTCGGCCTGCTGTTCCCGGGTGCCATCTCGGCGCCCCCGGAGTCCTATGTCTCGATCGGTGACTCCTACACCGCCGCGCCCGGTCTGCTCGATCCCGCTCCGGGGAGCCCGCCGCTGTGCACGCGATCGGCGCAGAACTATCCGCATCGGCTGGTCGCGGCGACCGGCTGGGAGCTCACCGATGTCAGCTGCGCCTCGGCGGCGACCGCGCACATGAGCACCGCCCAATATGCCGATCAGCCACCGCAATTCAACGCGCTGTCGCCGCGGACCGGGGTCGTCACCTATCAGATCGGTGGTAACGACGGCAATCTGTTCCAGACCATGGTCATCGAGTGCGTAGCGCTCAATCTCGGTAATGCCGCCGGCGTCGGCACACCGTGTCGCGACACCTGGGGATCGCGGTTCAGCGACGACATCGCCGCCTACGAGCCCGCGATGGGCGCGGCCATCGGGCGCATCGGGACGTTCGCGCCGAACGCGCGCGTGTACGTCGTCGGATATCCGGCGGTGCTGCCGGAATCGGGCAGCTGCTATCCGCAGGTTCCGCTCAGCCCCGGCGATATCGCCTACGCGCGCGATGTCGAGAAAGAGCTCAATGCCGCGTTGCGTCGCCAGGCCGAAGCCAACGGCGCGAGCTACATCGACATCTATACCCCGAGTATCGGGCACGATGCCTGCCGTGACCTGGCGACCCGGTGGGTCGAGCCGCCGGTGCCGGGTCAGCCGAACGCGACTCCGGTGCACCCCAACGCCGCCGGGCAGCAGGCGACGGCGGACATCATCCGCGCGGTCGTGGCGTAGGGGTGCGTGGGGGTCAGGCGTTGCGCGGTGCGCGCAGGAGGTCGACCAGGTCGGCGACGGTCTCTTCCGCCGGGCGTGGCTGGTAGCCGAGCTCGCGTTCTGCCTTGCCGTGATCGACGACCGGCGCCGACAGGATCGCGCCGAGCGCCGCCTTGGACAGGATGTCCGATCCGAGGCGCTTGCTGATCGGTTCGACCACCGGCAGGATCGCGCCGAGTGCCTTGGCCGGGATCGCGAAACGCGGGCCTTTGGCACCGGTGCGTGCCGCGGCCATCCGGCACAGGTCGATCAACGCGGTCATGTGCCCGCCGAGCAGGTAGTTCTCGCCCGTGCGGCCCTTCTCGCCCGCCAGGATCAGGCCATGGGCGACGTCGCGCACGTCGACCAGGTCGAACCCGCCGCCGATCATCACCGGCACGCGCCCGCGCATCGCGTCGGCGGCGATGCGGTTCAGCCGGGACAGCCGGTCGGGGTGGTCGACCGGACCGTAGACGCCGGTCGGGTTCACGATCACCGCATCGAGACCGCGCTCGATCACCGATCGCAGCGCCTGCTCGCCCGCCCATTTGGACCGGTCGTACACCGGCAGCCCGGAATCGGTGGAGCGGACGGTGGTCTCGTCGATATGCCCGCCCGCGCGGTACTGGTCGAAGGCGTGGATGGAACTGGTGTGCACGAACCGGCGCACGCCGACCTCGAGTGCCGCCTCCGCGGTGACCCGCACCCCCTCGGTGTTGACCCGCCACGCCAGATCGTTCTTCTCGGCGAGGGTGATCAGCGCGACCAGGTGGTAGACCACCTCGGCGCCCGCCAGCGCCGTGCGCATCGACGCCGGATCGAGCACGTCACCGGAAACCCAGGTGACGGCCGGATCGGACGTGGTCGGTGCGGCGCGATCGATGGCCACCACTTCGTGGCCACGCTCGACGAGCTGCGGGATCAGGTTGGTTCCGAGGTAGCCGGCTGCGCCGGTCACTGCGACCTTCATTTCGCCGAGGATATAGAACATGTTCTAGTTTTGAAAGCGAATCCCGCAGATCGGAGCCGACACGGCTCGATAGAGGTCGGGGTGTTCGGTTATATTTGGCGCACTGCGCCCTCGGGCGGCCGTGACGGGAGTTTCCCGGCCACCGATCGCGCTCTCAGAGCAGGCTTTTCACGACGAGTTGGGGGATTCGCATGACCGATCTCTCGGTGCAAACCGATGCCGTCACCGCGTTCGCGGCGACGAACGCCGCCGTAGCGGGGGATATCGCCGCGGCAGGTATCACCGACGCGGCGGGCAATGTCGCCGCGATGACCCCGGTGTTCGGGCTCATCGGCGCCGACTACCTGGCGATGTTCGCGGCCGCGCAGGCCTTGCAGGCCAAGGACATCAACGATCTGTCGGCCAAGTTCTCCAAGCTGTCCGACGCCGCGTTCAAGTCCTCGGTGACCTTCGACGCGACCGACGCCACCAACGCCGCCGACCTGGCGCGTCAGGCCGCCGGGATCGGGGGCATCGCATGAAGCCGCTGAGCGGCGACGCGGGCGTCATCACGCCCGACACCGCCCTGGCCACCGCCGACGCCGCGACCCAGTCCGCGTTCGGCGCCGTGCCTGTCGACTACAGCGCCCAGGCGATCCTCGATGTGCCGCTGATCCAGCTGCCCGAGGACATCGCGACCAGCGAGGATCCGGTCTTCACCCTCGCGCAGAAGATCACCGAGGAGACCCAGAACGGCGCGGTCTCCCCGGCCGGGCTGTCGGGTCTGTCCGGGCTCGGTACCGGCGGCACCGTCGACGCGCAGGACATCCTGTCCGGCGTCGCCACCGACGCGTCCGCGGCACTGAGCGGCGTGCAGAGCACGCTCACCCAGGTCGCCGCGCCGGCGCTGGCCACCGCCCAGACCGCGTTCGACTCGGCCAAGAGCGCGCTCACCGGCACGTCGACCTCCGGCGCGGCGAGCACGGGCAACGGCGCGAGCTCGGCCGCCGCGACCTCGCTGACCGAGGATCCCGTCTCCGCGCTGCTCAACGGGGTGTCGATTCCCGCGCTGCCCGGCATCGACTCGCTGTTCGACCCGATCCTGCAGCTGCTGAGCAGTTTCGGCACCGGCGTGTTCGGCTCGCTCGATCCGACCACGCTGCTGAGCAATTCGTCCACGCTGATCGATTCGGCGATGAGCGTCGCCCAGGGCGGCCTCAAGACCGTCCAGCAGCTGTGGGAGGGCGAGGCCTCCGACGCCGCGACCACCACCAGCCAGCAGGCCCAGGTCGAAGGCCAGGACACCAGCCAGCGCGGCTTCGATATCGCCGCCCTCACCGAGCAGGCCGCCGCCGTCGTCCAGTCGGGCAACGCCCAGCTGTCGGCGATCGCGACCACCTTCGCCGCGCAGGCCACCGCGCTCGCGCCGACGATCATGCTGCCCCCGACCCAGGCCACGCTGATCGGCCTCGCGACCGAACACCTCGGCTCGGCGGTGACCGTCGTCAACTCCACCCGTGGCCAGCTGGCCGGGCACACCTCCCAGCTCGGCGGCGTTGTGCAGCAACTCGTCGGCCAGAGCGGCCTGCCCTCCCCGGAGGAAGTGCTCAGCGCCGCCTCCGAGAACATCGCCGAACCGCTGCTCACCCAGGCCGAAGACGCACTGTCCGGCACGGGCGGCGACTCCACCGCCGCCGCGAGCGCCTCGCCGACCAGCACCACCCCCACGCCCGGCGCGACGACACCGTCGGGCCTCGGCTCCGGCGGTACGGGCGGCTCCGGTGGCACCGGCGGTGCGCTCGGTGCGCTCGGCACCGCCCGCGGCGGATCGACGGGTGGCTCCGGTGGCGGCACCCCGAGCACGGGGACCCCGAAAGCCACGACCGCCGTGCCTGGTTCGGCACTGCCCGCCGGTCGCGTCATGACCACCGCGATGGGTGGCACCGGTCTCGGCAACACCACGACCGCGGGCACCAGCGGCTCCGGCTTCATGGGCGGTGGTGCAGGCGCGGGCGCCGGCCAGCGCAGCAACGACGAGGAACACGGCCGCACCGTGCAGCCCTACCAGAGCCGCACCGGCAACGACGACCTCACCGGCCCGCTCGGTGAATCGACGCCGGAGGTCATCGGCGCGGTCCACGAGGACGAACGCGACGCCGACGAAGACCGGTTCTGAGCCTGAACGACGCCGCCCCGGACACCGTGCTCAGGTGTCCGGGGCGGCGTCGTCGTCAGCTCAGCGCTTTTCCTTGAAGGCGTCGACCAGCTTCTTGCAGAGGTCGGTGAAGCGCTTGCGCGCGGCCTGCTGGTCCGCGTTCAGGCCGTCGGTGGAGTCGGGGGAGTAGACCACGAGATGGGCATCGTCGACCAGGTCCTCCGGCATCAGATCGATGATCGTGGTGCCCTTGCCCTCCCCGGACGGGATGCCGAAGTCGACCTCTTTCAGCGCGTTGATCTCGTCACGCGCGGCCGAGATCACGTCCTCGGCGACGGTTCCCGTCACCTGCTTGGCCGCGGTCTCGGGCTTGCGGTCCTTGCTCACCGCGTCCGGGGAATGCACGGCCTTGCCGTCGGCGAAGACCTGCAGCACCGGCCGCAGGTCGGTGCGCTGGGACCAGCCGTCGGGGATCGTGGTCACGCTGATCAGGGGTAGCGGCGCCGGCTCGGCGTTGGCGACGGCGCTCACGCCGGGCAGGGCGAGAGCGCAGACGAGCAATCCGGTCATGGTCAGGCGCATGGGTTCCCCTCGGTCGAAAAACGATGTGTCGGTGTCGCGTCGGGGGTCAGCGTAGCCCGGGCGGGTTGTTCAGGTCACCCGCGGAATAGGTATCGCAGGCCTTGACCGAACCGGTCTTGTAACCGGTGAGGAACCACTTCTGGCGCTGCTCGGACGATCCGTGCGTCCACGACTCGGGATTGACACCGCGCCCGGCGGAGCGCTGGATGCGGTCGTCGCCGACGGCGTTGGCGGCGGAGAGCGCGTCGCGGATGTCGTTGTCCGACAGCGGCTTCAGGAACGGCTGGGTGCTGCCCGGCGCGGGCTGCTTGTCGGCGAAATGGGCCCAGATGCCCGCGTAGCAGTCGGCCTGCAGCTCGGTGCGCACCGCGCCGGACTTGGCGCCCTGCGGGTCGCGCTGGGCCCGGCCGATGTCGCCGAGCTGGTTCTGGATGTGGTGGCCGACCTCGTGCGCGACCACGTATTCCTGGGCCAGCGGGCCCGCGCTGGCGCCGAACCGGTCGGTGAGATCCTGGAAGAAGGCGGTGTCGAAGTAGGCGGTCTGGTCGGCGGGGCAGTAGAACGGGCCGACGTCGCTGGTGGCATTGCCGCAGCCGGTCGACACGGCGCCGGAGAACAGCACCAGCTGGGGCTCGACATAGCGGGTGCCGGTCTGCTTGGGCAGCTCCTGCGACCACACCCCGTCCAGGCTCTGCGCGGTCGCCACCACCCGGCAGTCGACGTACTTGTTCGCGTCGGCGCCGGTCTTGCAATGGCTCGGGGTGCCCGCGGTGCCCGGCTGACTCTGCTGGGTCTCCTGCACACCGGTGAAGTTGCCGAGCACCGACCCGGGATCGCCGCCGAGGAGCAGCGTGATCACGAGCAGGATCAGACCGCCCGCGCCGCCGCCGACGGCGAGCTTGCCACCCATACCGGGGCCGCCGCCGGAGGAAGCCCGGCCGGGATCGATCTCCATGCCTTCGTTGAAGGTCATCGCGGTACTCGCCTTCGCTCGGTTGTCCAGCTGTCCTGCAGCGCGATTCACCGCGGGCGGACCCTCGCCGGCGGGCATGCGTCACAAGCTTGACACGGCACGGCGAGATATCGGTTTTCCCTCGGGGATCGTGTCTCACTACGATGGCAGTGCACCTGGTCTTCTCCGCCGGTGCGACGAGTCCGCAAAAGTCTGTCGAAAGGAATACCGTGCTGCGCACCCACTTGGCTGGTTCGCTGCGAAGCGAGCACGCCGGTCAGACCGTCACCCTCACCGGCTGGGTGGCCCGGCGTCGTGACCACGGTGGCGTGACCTTCATCGATCTGCGCGACGCCTCCGGTGTCGCGCAGGTGGTTTTCCGCGAGGGCGAAGCTGCCGAACAGGCCCACAAGCTCCGCGCGGAATTCTGTGTGCAGGTCACCGGTGTGGTGGAGCAGCGTCCCGACGGCAACGAGAACCCCGAGCTGCCGACCGGTCAGATCGAGGTCAACGTCACCGACCTGGTCGTGCTCAACGAGAGCGCCCCGCTGCCGTTCCAGCTCGACGAGACGCCCGGCGACGAGGCCCGCCTCAAGTACCGCTACCTCGACCTGCGTCGCGAAGGACCGGGCCACGCCATCCGGCTGCGCTCCAAGGTCAACGCCGCCGCCCGCGACGTGCTGGCCCGCCACGAGTTCATCGAGGTGGAGACCCCGACGCTGACCCGCTCGACCCCCGAGGGCGCCCGCGACTTCCTGGTCCCCGCGCGCCTGCAGCCGGGCAGCTTCTACGCCCTGCCGCAGAGCCCGCAGCTGTTCAAGCAGCTGCTGATGGTCGGCGGCATCGAGCGCTACTTCCAGATCGCGCGCTGCTACCGCGACGAGGACTTCCGCGCCGACCGTCAGCCCGAGTTCACCCAGCTCGACATCGAGATGAGCTTCGTGCGCCAGGAGGACGTGATCCTGCTGGCCGAGGACATCCTCGTCGCGCTGTGGAAGCTGGTCGGCCACGACATCACCACTCCGATCCCGCACATGACCTACGCCGAGGCGATGCGCCGCTTCGGTTCGGACAAGCCCGACCTGCGCTTCGGTATCGAGATCACCGAGCTCACCGACTACTTCGCCAACACCCCGTTCCGGGTGTTCCAGTCCGAGTACGTCGGCGCGGTCGTCATGCCGGGCGGCGCGAGCCAGCCGCGGCGTCAGCTCGACGCCTGGCAGGAATGGGCCAAGCAGCGCGGCGCCAAGGGTCTGGCCTACATCCTGATCAACGAGGACGGCACCCTGGGCGGCCCCGTCGCCAAGAACCTGACCGACGCCGAGCGGGATGGCCTGGCCAAGCAGGTCGGTGCGGAGCCGGGCGACTGCGTGTTCTTCGCCGCGGGCGCGGTCAAGTCGAGCCGGGCCCTGCTCGGTGCCGCGCGTGGCGAGATCGCCCGCAAGTGCGACCTCATCGACCCGAACGCCTGGGCCTTCGTCTGGATCGTCGACGCCCCGAT
This sequence comes from Nocardia sp. NPDC055053, assembly GCF_053608285.1. Classification (NCBI taxonomy): domain Bacteria; kingdom Bacillati; phylum Actinomycetota; class Actinomycetes; order Mycobacteriales; family Nocardiaceae; genus Nocardia; species Nocardia sp. NPDC055053. The sequence goes on from NZ_JBSGVD010000045.1 coordinate 21,349, forward strand.
GTTCGAGCCGACCGCCGAGGCGACCGCCAGCGGTGACGTCGCCCTCGGCTACTCGGCCTGGACCGCGGTGCACCACGCGTTCACCTCGCCCAAGCCGGAGTCGATCGACACCTTCGACACCGACCCGGGTTCGGCGCTGGCCTACGCCTACGACATCGTCTGCAACGGCAACGAGATCGGCGGCGGTTCTATCCGTATCCACCGCCGCGACGTGCAGGAACGGGTGTTCCAGGTGATGGGCATCGGTCACGACGAGGCGCAGGAGAAGTTCGGCTTCCTGCTCGACGCGTTCGCCTACGGCGCCCCGCCGCACGGCGGCATCGCCTTCGGCTGGGACCGCATCACCGCGCTGCTGGCAGGCGAGGACTCGATCCGCGAGGTGATCGCGTTCCCGAAGACCGGTGGCGGCGTCGACCCGCTCACCGACGCGCCGGCCCCGATCACCGCGCAGCAGCGCAAGGAAGCGGGCATCGACGCCAAGCCCGAGGTCAAGGGCGACGGCAAGGCCGCCGCCGCGCCGAAAGCTGTTGCCGCCGAGAAATAGCGGTCGCTGACCGTAGCCGGTACCTTCTGGTCAGTTCCCGTGCCGCCCCCGGCGGCACCGACCAGAAGGGCCACCGGTGCTGCATCTGCGTGTGATCAGTCCGCCCGAGCAGACCGACGCCCTCGTGCGTGCGCTCGAAGCCGACGCGGGGGTCACCCACCTGACGGTCGCGCGCGGGATCGCCCTGGATCCACGCGGCGATCTCGTGCAGGCCGACGTGGCGCGCGAGGCGGCCAACAAGGTCCTCGCCGACGTCAAGGCGCTCGGGATCGAGCAGACCGGCGGCATCACGCTCGGTCCGGTGGACTCGGTGCTCTCCGATGCCGCCGACCGTGCGGTCAGAGCCGCCCCCGGTGACCCGAGCGACGCGGTGGTCTGGGAGCAACTGCTCAGGGAGACCCGCGAGGAGTCCTCGCTCAACGCGACCTTCGTCGCGTTCCTGACCATCGCCTGCCTGCTTGCCTCGATCGGTGTGGCGACGAACTCGCCGGTCACCATCGTCGGCGCGATGGTGGTCGGCCCCGAGTTCGGGCCGCTGGCGGCGCTGTCGGTGGCGCTGGTGCGCCGCAACTGGCGGCTGGCGCGGCGCTCGGTGATCGCGCTGGCCGTGGCCTTCCCGGTGGCGATGGTGATCACGCTGGCCGCGACCCTGCTGTGGGAGCGGCTCGGCTGGATCACCACCGAAGGCGTCGTCGACGCCCACGATGTGGACTTCATCTACCAGGTCGGGCCGTTCTCGCTGGTCGTGGCGATCCTGGCAGGCGCGGCGGGCATGCTGTCGCTGGTGACGGCGAAATCCGCGGCCCTGATCGGCGTGTTCATCTCCGTCACCACGGTGCCCGCCGCCGGGTACGCGGTGGTGGCGGCGACCATCGGCCAGTGGCACCGCGCGTTCGAATCGGTGGGTCAGCTGGCGGTGAACCTGCTCGGCATCGTCGTCGCCGGCGTCCTCGTGCTCGAGTTACGGCCGCGCGCGGGCGACGAGGCGGGTCCGGTCGGCCGGTTCAAGCGGGCCATCGGGATGCGCACCCCGCTGCAGCGCTGAAGGCTCAGACCCGGGCGACCGGCCCCGCGGTGAGCATCCGGTAGGAATAGGTCACCGCGATCGCGCACACCGGGCCCGCGACGAACAGGCCGAGCCCGCACAGCACCAGGCCGACGAGGGTGACCAGGGTGACCGTCAGCGCCAGCAGCAGCGAGGCCCACACGTTGGCCAGCACCAGCACCGCGCTCGCCTTGATCGCCTCCAGCGGACCGTAGTCCTGATCGATGACGAAGTGCAGCGAGAACATGCACAGGAACCCGACCACCAGGCCCGGCAGCAGGCACAGCGACGAGGCGAGCAGCGTCGCGGCGAAGGCGAGCAGGGCCGTCAGCAAGACATTGCCCGCGTTCACGAATCGGAAGAACGACCCGAAAGCCGGTGGGTAACCGTCGGTTTCGTAGAGCGCGCCGCGGATCATCACCGCCTGCAGCAGCCACAGCCCCACCGCGACCACCAGGAACAGGAACAGCACGGTGAACAGCGAGGTGGGATCGAAGATCTGGACGATCGCGAGGACGGCCAGATAGATGAGCACCCCGACGGCGGTGACGCCGAGCCACGGGCCCGGATTGGTGCGGAACCGCTCCCAGCCGTAGCTCAGCGAGCGGCCGATATCGAGCGCTTGTGCTCCCGAATGGTAGTAACCCGGCGTCTGCCCGCCGCCGCCGGCCGACACGCCGGGCGCGGGGGCGGCGGCGTACCCGGGGTTGTTCGGTTTCGCCTGCGGCGCGGCGTAACCGGGACCGGTGCCCGCCGGCCCATACTGTGGTGTCGCGGTGGCCGGTCCGGCAATCGGCGGCGCCGGCTCGAGCGGTTCCTCGCCGTACTGCGCGGCGCCGGGCCCCTCGAATTGCGGATAGCCTGCGCCACCGGCCATTCCGTGCCTGCTCGGTCCGGAACCGGACACGGGCGGCTGCCCCTGTCCCTCATGGCGGCCCGTGCCGTCGGCGAACTGTCCGCCACCGCCGGATCGCGGCGACCCACCCGGTGAATCGCTCGATGCGGCGTACGGTGTGTCGGTCACTGTGGTAGACCTTTCGACTCAACCGGTTTGCGGTGTGGCGCACAGCAGTTGACGATGAGAAAACCCGACGACAGTCGGGTGTGTCAAGCGAACAGTCACACTCGCGCAACCTCGGTGCCAACACGCCGGGCGACGCGGAAAGGTTGTGTAACCGCTCGCTAGAAGTGACCAGGTACGAGTAGCTTGAGAGGCGATGACCGCACTATTGGCCGAACGCGCCGCCGACGTCGTGTCCGCAGCACAACAGTTGCTCACAAAGCGAATGGGTGCTGCGGTGAAACTGAGCGATCCGATGGAGCTCAGTGGCAGTGGTAGGACGACAGTCCTACGCGTGCGCGTTGCGGAAAACGCCTTTTCGCTACCGCGCACGCTGATCGTGAAGCAGGTGCGCGGTTCCGCTCAGGACCGCCACACCGGTGGCATGGCGCCCGGAGTCACCAGCATCGACGCGGCATTCCTGCGCGAGGCGGTGTCCTACCAGTTCACCACCGCGCTGAGCCGCGAACAGCGCCCCGGCGCCTACCTGATCGCGCACAGCGTGCCCGACCGGCTGCTGGTGCTGTCCGATCTGGGCGACAACGCGCTGCTCACCTCCGTGCTGCAGACCCGCGCCGAGCCGGGCACCCGCAACGCGCTGATGGCCTTCGCACAGGCGCTGGGCCGGATGCACGCCGCGACCGTCGGCCGCGAACCGGATTTCGTCGCCCTGATGCGCCGGGTCGACTCGGTGCATCGCGTCGACGGGATCGCCCAGCAGGCCCAGGCCGCGATCGCCGATGTCCCCGGGCTGCTCGAGGCCGAGCTCGGCATCGAGGTGCCCGGCGAGATCGCCGAGCGCATCGTGCACGGCAACCGCCTGTTCACCGGCGGCCGGTATCGCGCGTTCAGCCCGTCGGACCTGTGCCCCGACAATGTGATCTTGAACGACGAGGGCGCCCGGTTCCTCGACTACGAGTGGGGCGGTTTCCGCGACGCCACCCTCGACATCGCCTACGCGCTGGTGTCCTTCCCCGGTTGCCTGTGCGATTTCGAGCTCTCGCGCAGCCGCGCCAGGGAGATGGTCGAGGCCTGGCGCTCGGTCGTGGTCGGGGTGTGGCCGTCGCTGGCCGACGACACCGTGCTGGCCGAGCGGATCCTCGAGGCGCGCCTGATCTGGGTGTGGCTGTCGACGTACTGGTTCCTGCCCGCCGATCACACCCGCATCGCCACCGCGCGCGAACACGGCCTGTCCGTGCCGCGCTCGGAGGCCCTGATCAACCGCTGGTCGGCGCTGGCCGAGGACGCGCGGGTCACCGGCGACGACGCGGTCGGCGACTTCGCCGAGCAGGTGTCGGCGATGCTGGAAGAGCGCTGGGCGGAGTAAGCGAGCCGGCGTCCTGGGCCTGCTGTCGATTCGGCGAGACCCCTATCGGGTAGACGTGCTCAGTACAGCGGGGTCGGCCTCGGTTCGATGCGCCCACCCGCCGGGACGGCGAACGACACGCCGTGCCGCACGCCGGTCGCCGGGTCGGTCACATCGGCGACGTAGAACCAGTCCATCTGCGTCTGCGCCGGGGTCACCTCGAGCACGCCGAAACCGTGCGAGTCGAGTTCGGTGTAGCGCAGGTGGTGATTGGCCGCCTTGATGGCCTCTTCGGCCGGGACCGACGCGGTGCGCGGCGGCACCTTCAGCAGGTCGCCGACGCTGGCGGAGGTCACCGACGGGATGACGAACTCCGCGCCGACCGTTGGACCGCCGGGATAGTCGGCGGCGTTCAGCGGCAGATCGGCGGCCCAGGAGGTGTGGATATCGCCGGTGAGGAACACGACGTCGCCCACCTTGTTGTCGGCGATGGTCCGGAACAGGGTGCGCCGGTCGGCGGTGTAGCCGTCCCACTGGTCGCCGTTGACGGTCAGCCCGCCCTGCGGGATGCCGAGCGCCTCGGTGATCGCCTGGGTGGTCGCCGGTTCCAGCGGCGGGAACACCAGCGGCGCGACCATCACCGAGTTGCCGATCAGCTTCCACTGCGCGGGGGAGGAGGTCAGGCCCGCGGTCAGCCAGTCCATCTGGGCGCGGCCGGTGATGGTGCGGGCCGGGTCGTCGGCATTGCGCCAGCCCGCACCCGGGCCGGCCTCGTGGTCGCGGTAGCTGCGCAGGTCCAGCATCGACAGCTCGGCGAGGGTGCCGAACCGCAGCCTGCGGTAGATCTGCACCTCGGTGCCGGTGCGGGTGGCGCGCACCGGCATCCACTCCAGATAGGCCTGCGCGGAGGCGGCACGGCGGGCGCTCCACGGACCGTGCACGGCCGGATCGTGGTTCTCCGAACCGTCGCGCCAGGAGTTGTCGGCCGACTCATGGTCGTCCCAGGTACAGATGAACGGCACCGACGCGTGCAGCGCCAGCAGGTCGGGGTCGGCCTTGTACTGGCCGTGCCGGGTGCGGTAGTCGGCGAGGGTGACGATCTCGTTGGCGGGCTCGTGCGCGCGCACCGCGCCGCCGCGTCCGGTGTACTTGCCGCGGCCGTACTCGTAGAGGTAGTCGCCCAGGTGCACGACCGCGTCCAGGTCGGTGCGGGCGGCCAGGTACCGGTAGGACCCGAACCAGCCCGCTTCCCAGTTGGAGCAGGAGACCACGCCCAGACGCAGTCGCTCGACGTCGCTGTCGTTCGCGGGCGCGGTGCGGGTGCGGCCGATCGGGGACGTCTCGCCGAGGGCGGTGAAGCGGTAGAAGTAGTCGGTGGCGGGCGCCAGGCCGGTCGCGTCCACCTTGACGGTGTGGTCGGTGTCGGCGGTGGTGGTCACCGTGCCCGAGGCGGCGATGCCGGCGAAGGACTCGTTCGCGGAGATCTCCCAGCGGACCGTCGCGGGGGCGCCGAGGCCGGAGCCGGGGGTGGCGTCGTCGGCGACGCTGACGCGGGTCCACAGGATCACCGCGCCGGGCAACGGGTCACCGGAGGCGACGCCATGGCGGAACACCGCGCTCGCCGCGTGCGCCGTCGCGGAACTCAGCACCACCACCGCGGCCGCCGCCGTCCCGCCTCTGAACAGGGTGCGCCGGGCGAACTGCCCTGTCGCGGAAGCGATGACGCCGTTGTTTTCGACCACGAGGAGCGATCTCATCCCACGAACAGGCTTACGCGCAAGTCCTGTTCGTAAAGTTGGTCGATCGTTCAATCGCCTGTCGGTCCGTCTCCGCCGCCGCGAACCTGTCCGACCGCGTCGGTACCCTGCTCGATGTGAGCGAGAGCCTGTTCGACGTGCCCGGAGAACGCGCCGCGCCCGAGCACGGTCTCGACGCGGTGGTCCGGCGTGACCCCGGTGCGCCGCTGGCGGTCCGGATGCGGCCGCAGTCGCTCGACGAGGTGATCGGCCAGCAGCATCTGCTCGGTCCCGGTTCGCCGCTGCGCCGCCTGGTCGAGGGCTCTGGGGCAGCATCGGTGCTGCTCTACGGCCCGCCGGGCACCGGCAAGACCACCCTCGCCTCGCTGCTGTCGCAGGCCACCGGCCGCCGGTTCGAGGCGCTGTCGGCCCTGTCGGCGGGGGTCAAGGAAGTCCGCGCCGTCATCGACGTGGCGCGCCGCAGGCTGTCGGTGGGGGAGCAGACCGTGCTGTTCATCGACGAGGTGCACCGGTTCTCCAAGACCCAGCAGGACGCGCTGCTTGCCGCGGTCGAGAACCGGATCGTGCTGCTCGTCGGCGCGACCACGGAGAACCCGTCGTTCTCGGTGGTGTCACCGCTGCTGTCGCGCTCGCTGGTGCTGCAACTGCAATCGCTCACGGCCGAGGACATCCGGCAGGTCCTCGATCGCGCGATCGCCGATCCACGCGGGCTCGCCGGCGAGTACACGGTCACCGACGACGCGCTCGACCACATCGTGCGCATCGCGGGCGGTGACGCGCGGCGCGCGCTGACCGCGCTGGAAGCCTCGGCCGAGTCCTCGCTCGACGGCACGGTCGACGTCGAGCTGGTCGAGGCCAGTGTCGACAAGGCCGCCGTGCGCTACGACCGCGCCGGCGACCAGCACTACGACGTGATCAGCGCCTTCATCAAGTCCATCCGCGGCTCCGACGTCGACGCCGCCCTGCACTATCTGGCGCGGATGCTCACCGCGGGCGAGGACCCCCGCTTCATCGCCCGCCGCCTGATGATCCACGCCAGCGAGGACATCGGCATGGCCGACCCGATGGCCCTGCAGACCGCCACCGCCGCAGCCCAGGTGGTGCAGCTGGTCGGCCTGCCCGAAGCCAAGCTGGCCCTGGCCCAGGCCACCATCCACCTCGCCACCGCGCCCAAGTCCGGCGCGGTGACCTCGGCGCTGGGCGCCGCCATGGCCGACATCGCCGCGGGCAAGGCGGGCGCGGTGCCACCGCATCTGCGCGACGGCCACTACGCCGGTGCCGCCGCCCTCGGCAACGCCAAGGGCTACAAATTCCCGCACAACGCGCGCGAGGGCGTGCTCGCCCAGCAGTACCCGCCCGACGACCTGGTCGGCACGGACTACTACCAGCCGACCGACCACGGCTTCGAGCGCGAGGTCGGTGGCAGGCTCGGCAAACTGCGCCGCATCATCCGCGGGAAGTAGCCCCGCCCGCGGTGTCACCGAGACCACTGAGTCCGGCGGAAAACAGGTGGAATGCAGGCGGTAAGCTGGACTGCTGTGCAGACCCACGAGATTAGACGGCGTTTCCTGGACCATTTCGTCCGTGCCGGACACACCGAGGTGCCCAGTGCCTCGCTGATCCTGGCCGACCCCAACCTGCTGTTCGTCAACGCAGGCATGGTCCCGTTCGTGCCGTACTTCCTCGGTCAGCAGACCCCGCCGTACGCCACTGCCACCAGCGTGCAGAAGTGCGTGCGCACCCTCGACATCGAGAACGTCGGTGTCACGACCCGTCACCTCACCTTCTTCCAGATGGCGGGCAACTTCAGCTTCGGTGACTACTTCAAGCGCGAGGCCATCACGCTGGCCTGGACGCTGCTCACCAACAGTGTCGAGGACGGCGGCTACGGCTTCGATCCGGAGCGCCTCTGGGTGACCGTCTACCTCGACGACGACGAGGCCGAGCGGATGTGGCTCGAGATGGGCGTTCCCGCCGACCGCATCCAGCGTCGTGGCAAGGCCGACAACTACTGGTCGATGGGCATCCCCGGCCCGTGCGGCCCGTGCTCGGAGATCTATTTCGACCGCGGTCCCGAGTACGGCATCGAGGGGGGTCCCGAGGCCGACGAGGATCGCTACCTCGAGATCTGGAACCTCGTGTTCATGCAGAACGAGCGCGGCACCGGGATCAGCAAGGACGACTACGAGATCCTCGGCCCGCTGCCGAAGCAGAACATCGACACCGGCATGGGTGTCGAGCGCGTCGCGTTCCTGCTCCAAGGCGTGGACAACGTCTATGAGACCGACCTGATGCGCCCGACCATCGACAAGGCCGAGGAACTCACCGGCCGTTCCTACGGCGTCGAGCACACCGACGACGTGCGCTTCCGCGTCATCGCCGACCACGCCCGCACCGCGGCCCTGCTCATCGCCGACGGCGTGAACCCCGGCAACGACGGCCGCGGCTACGTGCTGCGCCGCCTGCTGCGCCGCATCGTGCGCTCGGCTCGCCTGCTCGGCGCCGAGAAGCCGGTGATGGCCGAGCTGATGAAGGTCGTCTCCGAGCTGATGTCGCCGTCGTACCCGGAACTGGCCACCGACTTCGCCCGCATCGAGACCGTCGCGGCGGGCGAGGAAACGGCCTTCCTGAAGACCCTGAACACCGGCGAGACCCTGTTCGACAACGCCGCCACCGCGGTGAAGTCCAAGGGCGGCAAGCAGATCACCGGTTCGGACGCCTTCGCGCTGCACGACACCTACGGCTTCCCGATCGACCTCACCCTCGAAATGGCCGCCGAGGCGGGCCTTTCGGTGGACGAGGAAGGCTTCCGCTCGCTCATGGCCGAGCAGCGCAAGCGCGCCAAGGACGACGCCCAGGCCCGCAAGCACGCCCACGCCGACCTGACCGTCTACAAGGAACTGGTCGACCGCGGCGCCACCGAGTTCACCGGTTTCGACGAGCTCACCTCCGAGGCGACCGTTCTCGCCCTGATCGCCGACGGCGTCCGGGTGCCCGCCGCGCAGGCCGGTCACGACGTCGAGGTCATCCTCGATCGCAGCCCGCTCTACGCCGAGGCCGGTGGCCAGATCGCCGACCGCGGCACCATCACCGCCTCGGGCCTGAAGCTGCGCGTCAACGACGTGCAGAAGATCGCCAAGAAGCTGTGGGTGCACAAGGCCACCGTCGAGCAGGGCCAGATCACCGAGGGCGATGTCGTGCTCGCGCAGGCCGACCCGGCCTGGCGTCGTGGCGCCACCCAGGGCCACTCCGGCACGCACATGGTGCACGCCGCGCTGCGCCAGGTGCTCGGCCCCAACGCCGTGCAGGCCGGTTCGCTGAACAAGCCCGGCTACCTGCGTTTCGACTTCAACTGGCAGGGCGCGCTGAGCGAGCAGCAGAAGGCCGATATCGAGGCCGTCTCCAACGACGCCGTCGGTTCCGACTTCCAGGTCAACACCTTCGTCACCGACCTGCCCAAGGCCAAGCAGATGGGCGCGATGGCGCTCTTCGGCGAGAACTACGGCGACGAGGTGCGCGTCGTGGAGATCGGCGGCCCGTTCTCGATGGAGCTGTGCGGCGGCACCCACGTCGAGCACTCCTCGCAGATCGGCCCGATCACCGTGCTCGGTGAGTCCTCGGTCGGTTCGGGTGTGCGTCGCGTCGAGGCCTTCGTCGGCCTCGACTCCTACAAATACCTGGCCAAGGAGCGCGCGCTGCTGGCCGGCGTCGCGTCCTCGCTGAAGGTGCCGTCGGAGGAGGTGCCCGGTCGCGTCGAGCAGCTCGTGGAGCGGCTCAAGGTGGCCGAGAAGGAACTCGAACGCACCAAGATCGCCGCGGTGCTGTCCTCGGCGGGCACGTTCGTCGAGCAGGCGGAGCGGATCGGCTCGCTGCTGCTGGTCGCCGCCGCGGCGCCGGAGGGCGTCGCCGCGGGTGACCTGCGCACCCTGGCCACCGACATCCGTGGCCGCTTCGGCAGCGACCCCGCGGTGGTCGTGCTGCTCGGCAACACCGACGGCAAGGCGCCGTTCGTGGTGTCGGTCAACAAGGCGGCCCAGGACCTCGGCATCAAGGCCGGCGATCTGGTCGGCAGCTTCGGCCCGAGCATCGCCGGTCGTGGTGGTGGCAAGCCGGAGATGGCGCAGGGCTCTGGTTCGGATCCGTCGGGTATCCCGGCCGGTCTGGCCGCGGTCCGTGCCCGGGTGGCCGAACTCGCCGGCTGATGCCCGCCTCTGCTGGTCCAGCCGAACAGGACCCGGCCGACCGTCCGGACGCGGCGACCGACCCCGGACGGGGCCGTCGCATCGCCGTCGATGTCGGCAGCGTGCGGATCGGGGTCGCCTCGAGCGACCCCGACGGCATCCTCGCGACTCCGGTGGAGACCGTGCCGCGCGCCAAACCGGCGAAATCCGGTGGGCGTGCGGCCGGTCCACCCGCCGACATCAAAAGAATTGCCGAGATTGTGCAGGAGTACGAAGCCGTCGAGGTGATCATCGGGCTTCCGCGCACGTTGCGTGGTGAAAACGGGACAGCGGCCACCATCGCGCGTAAGTTTGCCCGTGAGTTGCGCCGGGTGATCGACCCGATTCCGATACGCCTTTCCGACGAACGTTTGACTACGGTGTCTGCTGCACGTGCGCTGCGCGACAGCGGAGTTCGCGCACGTGGCCAGCGGCAGGTGATCGACCAGGCGGCAGCCGTGTCGATCCTGCAAGGATGGTTGGACGAGCGGAGTTCGGTGTTGAAGGACGCAGCAGACACGGCAAGCGTGGTCGGAGACGATGCATGACCGACCGATGGGCCAGGGCCGAGGAACGCTACCGGGCTCGGGAAGCTGATCGGCGCTACCCCCGGCGCGACGACTGGGGCCTGGACGCCCACACGGCGCGCGACGAGCCGCCCGCGGCCGAGCCGCCCGGCTGGGACGACGAGGACGGCACCGACGTCATCCCGCGCTACGAGGACGAGGTCTACGACGACGAGCCGGAACCGGAACCGGAACCGGCCGCTGTGGCACCCCGCCGGCGTCCGCCCGCGGGCCGGGCAGGCGCTGCCGGAGGTGCCAAAGCCGAACGTGGGCGGGGCAAAGAGGACTCGGGCCGGAGCAAGCAGGCCTCGGGCCGGGGCAAGGCGCCGTCGGGGCGGAGCAAGCGATCGCGGATCGCCTCGCGCAAGGCGGCCGAGCGGAAACGTCGTCGCCGCAACCTCTGGGCCGTCGGCGCGGTGCTGGTCGTGCTGTTGGTCTCCGCCGCCGGTTTCGCCGGCTACAAGCTGATGAGCAGCTTCGCCCCGCCCGCGGATTTCGCGGGCCCGGCCGGTGCGCTCGTCGTCGTCCAGGTGCATTCCGGTGACACCGCGACGCAGATCGCCGGCGCCATGCACGATCGGGGCGTGGTCGCCAGCCGCGAAGCCTTCTACGAAGCGGCCGTGCGGAACGCGGGAATGAACAGCGTGCAGCCCGGGTACTACGCGATCGGCGTGAACAGCCCGGCCGCCGACGCTGTCGCCACGCTGGTGGGCGGGAAGTCGCGCGTCGGCAACGTGACCGTCTCCGAGGGCCGGTTGCTGCACGACAAGCACGACGCGAGCACCGGTGGGCGATACGACGGTATCTACCGCAAGGTCGCCCAGGCCAGCTGCTACGGCACCGACAAGAAGTGCGTGACCTACGAACAGCTCGACGCCGCTGGCCAGAGTATGGACCTGGCCGGACTCGGCGTGCCCGAATGGGCGATGAAGGGCGTGCGGGAATCCCCGGACCGCGCCAGGCAGCTCGAAGGCCTGATCGCGGCGGGCAACTGGGACTTCGACCCGAGCGGGACTCCACAGCAGATCCTGCGGCAGCTGGTGTCCTCGAGCGTGCAGCGCTACGAGTCGACCGGACTGCTGCAGTCGGGCCTCGCCACGAGCCTGACGCCGTACCAGACCCTGATCGCCGCCTCCCTGGTGGAGCGTGAGGCGAAGCCGCAGGACATGGGCAAAGTGGCCAGGGTGATCGTGAACCGGCTGAAGGTCGACCAGATGCTGCAGTTCGACTCGACGGTGAACTACACCCTCGACACCACCGAGGTGGCGACCACCAACGCCGACCGCGCCAGGGAAACCGCGTGGAACACCTATGCGATGCAGGGCCTGCCCGTGACTCCGATCGCGGCACCGTCGCTGGACGCGTTGCGGGCCATGGAGAATCCGGAGCCGGGGGAGTGGCTGTACTTCGTCACCGTCGACAAGGAGGGCACCACCCTGTTCACCGACAGCTATCAGGAACACCTGCGACTGGTCACCCAGGCGCAGCGCAGCGGCATCCTCGACAGCTCCCGGCCCTACGGTGGCTGAGCGTCGCAAGGCGGCGGTGCTCGGCAAGCCGATCGCCCACTCGCGTTCGCCCCAGCTGCATCTGGCCGCCTACCGCGCCCTCGGCCTGGACTGGACCTACGAGCGCGTCGAATGCGATGCCGCGCAGCTGCCCGGACTCGTCGGCGGCCTCGGCCCGGAATGGGTCGGGCTTTCGGTGACCATGCCGGGCAAGGAAGCGGCGCTGGCCTTCGCCGCCGAGCGCACCGAGCGGGCCGTGCTGGTCGGCTCGGCCAACACCCTGGTCCGCACCGAGACCGGGTGGCGGGCGGACTGCACCGACGTCGACGGCGTGTTCGGCGCCCTGCGCGGTGGCGGTGTCGAGGCGATCGACGAGGCGGTGGTGCTCGGTGCGGGCGGCACGGCACGGCCCGCGCTGCTCGCGCTGTCGGAACTGGGCGCGAAGACGGTCACCGTGGTCGCGCGCGATGCGGGCCGGGCCGGTAGCGCGGTGGCGCTGGCCGAACAGCTCGGTATGCGGCCGTCGGTCGTGCCGCTCGACGCGGAGCGGGTGCGCGCGGTGTGCGCGTCGGCGGGTGCCGTGGTGAGTACCGTGCCCGCCGAGGCCGCTGCCGCGATCGCCGAGGCGGTCGCGGTCGCGCCGGTCGTCCTCGACGCGATCTACAACCCGTGGCCGACCCCGCTGGCTACCGCGGTCGAGGCGGCCGGGCACACGGTCGTCAGCGGGCTGCAGATGCTGCTGAACCAGGCCTATGGCCAGGTCGAGCAGTTCACCGGCCTGCCTGCGCCGCGCGCGGAGATGGCCGCGGCGCTCGCCTGATCCGCGGAATTGATACCTGTTCTAGTTTTTACCGGTTAAGGTGTTGCTCATGACCGCTTGGGTGTTGCGAGCCACCGTTCTCGGCGCGTTGGTCGTCGCCTTACGGCTGCTGCTCGGATTCGCGATGGCGTCCGCGCCGACCTACGGCACGATCTGGCGGGTGGGCTGCCTCGTGGTGATCGTGGCCGTCGTCGTCGCCTGGGGCCTGCGCGACGGCCGTTCGGGCACTGCCGCCGATCTCACCGTGCGCTGGCTGGCCGCCGGCGCCGTCGCCGGGCTCGCCAGCGGTGCGGTGTGCTGGGCACTCGATCAGGTGCCGCGGATCGAACTCGGCGATGCCGGGGCGCTGTTCGAGCTGACGTCGGCGGCCTCGTTCATCATGCTGCTGATCTTCCTGCCCGCGCTGGCCGGTGTCGCGTTCGGTCGCCGCCGCGCGCGGCGCACCACCGAATCCGCTGCGCCCGTCACCGAGCCGGAGTTCGCGCCTGCCGCCTGAGACTCGTGGTGATCGTGCCCGGCAGGTTTTCCTGCCGGGCACGCCACGTCTCAGAGCAGAATGGGACCGCCGGTGGAGCCTTCGCGGGCGATCGCGGAGTAGGCCGCTGCCAGCAGCGACGGATCCGGTCCTTCGAGGCGGCCGGGCTTGGCCAGGCCGTCGAGCACCACGAACCGCAGCACACCCGAGCGGGTCTTCTTGTCGGTCTGCATCGCGTCCATCAGCTGCGGTAGCGCGTCACCGTCGTAGGTGACCGGCAGGCCGACGCTCTCCAGGATGGTGCGGTGCCGGTCGGCGGTGGCGTCGTCGAGACGACCAGCCAGCCTGCCCAGCTCGGCCGCGAAGACCAGGCCGACGGACACGGCGGCGCCGTGACGCCAGCGGTAGCGCTCGCGGCGCTCCACGGCGTGGCCAAGGGTGTGCCCGTAGTTCAGGATCTCGCGCAGGCTCGACTCCTTGAGATCGGCCGCGACGACGTCGGCCTTGACCTGGATCGCCCGCCGGATCAGTTCCGGCAGCACCTCACCGGTGGGGTCGAGGGCGGCCTCCGGGTCGGCCTCGATGAGGTCCAGGATCACCGGGTCGGCGATGAAACCGGCCTTGATGATCTCGGCCATGCCCGCCACGATCTCGTTGCGGGGGACGGTCTCCAGGGTGGCGAGGTCGACCAGCACGGCGCTGGGCTCGTGGAAGCTGCCGACGAGGTTCTTGCCCGCCTCGGTGTTGATGCCGGTCTTGCCGCCGACCGCCGCGTCGACCATCGCCAGCAGCGTGGTCGGCACGTGCACGATGCGCACGCCCCGCATCCAGGTGGCGGCCACGAAGCCGGCCAGGTCGGTGGCCGCGCCGCCGCCGAGGCTGACGATGGCGTCGTTGCGGGTCAGCCCGATCCGGCCGAGCACCTCCCAGCAGAACCCGGCCACGGCCAGGTCCTTGCCGTCCTCGGCATCGGGGATCTCGATGCGGTGCGCGTCGATCCCGGTGTCGGCCAGCGCTTTGCGCACCACCTCGGCGGTCTCGGCCAGCGGCGGCTGATGGAAGATCGCCACGGTCCGCACGGCGTTGCCCGCGGTGACCGCCTCGACGAGGTCGCCGAGCAGCCCGCGGCCGATGATCACCGGGTACGGGTCGGCGGTGCGGACCTGGATGGTGGTCGGCTCTGTCACGTGCGCTGCTCCGATTCTTTCTGGTCGTTGTTCTTGCGTCTGCCGCCGCGTCGCCGCGGCCTGTTGCGCCGCGCGCGATCGGCCTGCGTCGCGGCGCGGTCGGCTTCGCCGGACTGGCCTGCTCCGGTCCGCTGCCCGGTCGGCGCCGGGGTGCCGGTGCGCTGGCCCGCCGGGCGATCCGGCGATGCCGCACCGGACTGCTCGGTGCCCGCCGCGCGCGTCGCCGCCCTGCCGTCGGCGTCGCGGTTCGTCCCCGCGGCCGAGCGGATGCGGACACCGCCACGACGGGATCTGGTCCGCCGCGAGCGACGGGTACCGGTCGTCCGTGCACCGGCGGCCTCACCCTGCTGTGTGCCGCCGCGGATGCCCGCGGTGTCACCGGCCGGTGCGGCCTCGGTCCCGGATCGTGTTGTCGCCGAACCGGTCCGGTCGACCGTGTTCTGCTCGTTCGCCCTGCGGGCGGCCGCGGCGCGCGCCCTGGCGCGTCGCCGCGCCCTGGACCGGTTGCTGCCGATACCGGGCCTGCTGGTGACCGAACCCGAAGCGGCAGAACCGGTTCCACCGGAGGTGCGCTCGGCCTCGAGGTCGGTGCGCACCGATTCCAGGCCGAGTTTGGCCAGGATCATCCGCACCACCCGGCCGGGACTGCGCCCGTCGGTGCGCACCCTGACCGTGGCGACCTCGCGGTAGAGCGGGCGCCGGATGCGCATCAGCTCGCGGTACTTGGCGCCGGGATCGGTGCCGTTGAGCAGGGGTCTGGTATTGCTCGAACCGGTGCGCCGAAGTCCTTCGCCCACACTGATTTCCAGGTAGACCACGGTCGCCGCGCGCAGCACCTCGCGGGTCTGCGCCGACAGCACCGACCCGCCGCCGAGAGAGACGACGCCGTCGTGTTCGAGCACGGCCCGGCGCACCACCTCCTCCTCGATCCGGCGGAACTCCGGCTCGCCGTCGGTGGCGAAGATCTCGGGAATGGTGCGGCCGGTGTCGGCCTCGATGCCCGCGTCGGTGTCGTAGAGCTCGACCCCGAGTTCCCTGGCCAGCTTGCGCCCGATCGTCGACTTGCCCGAGCCGGGCGGCCCGACCAGCACGACGCGCGCGCGAGGTGCGGCCGCCCGCTCGGCGTCCGTGGTCTCGCCGGCGGTGCCGGGCGAGTCACCGACGGACCCTTCGGTGCCGACGGTCGATGGGGGGCCCGCGTCGTTGTCCTCCGCGGCCCCCTCCTGCCCCTGCCCGGTCACGACGTGCGGCTGTCCGCGGGCACGTGCGGGCGGTTGCCGATCCGCTTGACGTAACTGGTGATGTTGTCGAGGGTCTCGGCCAGCGAGTCGCCGCCGAACTTCTCCAGCGCGGCCTGCGCCAGCACCAGCGCCACCATCGATTCGGCGACAACGCCCGCCGCGGGGACCGCGCACACGTCCGAGCGCTGGTGGATGGCGACGGCTTCCTCGCCGCTGGACATGTCGACGGTCGCCAGCGCGCGCGGCACCGTCGAGATCGGCTTCATCGCGGCGCGCACCCGCAGGGCTTCGCCGTTGGTCATGCCGCCCTCGAGGCCGCCTGCCCGGTTGGTCGAGCGCAGCACGCCGTCGGGGCCGGGACGCATCTCGTCGTGCGCCTGGCTGCCACGCCTGCGCGCGGTCTCGAAACCGTCGCCCACCTCGACGCCCTTGATCGCCTGAATGCCCATGAGGGCAGCGGCAAGGCGCGAGTCGAGCCGCTGCTCACCGCTGGTGAACGAACCGAGCCCGATGGGCAGGCCGTCGACGATCACCTCGACGACGCCGCCGAGGGTGTCGCCGTCCTTCTTGGCCGCCTCGATCTCGGCGATCATGGCCGCTTCGGCCTCGGCGTCGAACGCGCGGACCGGGCTGGCGTCGATCGCGTCGAGATCGCGCGGGCCGGGAACGACGCCGGTGGTGTTGGCCGCGGTGCCGATGGACACCACGTGCGAGATCACCTCGACGCCGAAGGCCTGGCGCAGGAAGTTGCGGGCGACGGTGCCCGCCGCGACGCGGGCCGCGGTCTCGCGCGCACTGGCCCGCTCGAGGATCGGGCGGGCATCGTCGAAGTTGTACTTGAGCATGCCGGAGTAGTCGGCGTGCCCGGGGCGCGGACGGGTGAGCGGCGCGTTGCGCGCCATCCCGGCGAGCTCGGCGTCGTCGACGGGGTCGGCCGACATCACCTCGGTCCACTTGGGCCACTCGGAATTGGCGATCTCGATCGCGACCGGACCACCCATGGTCCTGCCGTGACGCACGCCGCCGACCAGGGTGACCTTGTCGGCCTCGAACTTCATCCGGGCGCCGCGCCCGTAACCGAGCCGACGGCGCGCGAGTTGTGCGGAGACATCGTCCGATGTCACCTCGACTCCGGCGACCATCCCTTCCAGGAGGGCAACGAGAGCGGGACCATGGGATTCTCCGGCAGTTATCCAGCGCAACACGCCGACTATCTTCCCATGTCGACACGCGTAGGCGGGCACGTGGTCCGACGTGACGAGCGGCACGTCGGTGGTGCGCGGGGCCGCGCGGTGACGGCCACCGGCCCGATCGTGCTGCACCGACCCCCTCCGGACCGTCATCGGGTGCCCGCGCCAGGTGCGCGATCGGCTCGGCGCGTCGCGGTGGTCATGCCAGCGCCATCGCGGTCACGGTGGCCAGGCACATGGCTGGACCGTGCGGCACGACGCGCCCGGACGGCGCCGACCGTACGTCCTCGTGTCCCAGCCCGGAACGCAACCGGTGGCTGCCCAATACCACCACCGCGGCCGTCCCGGTGAGCAGCGGCGCGGCGATCGCGGCCCACACCCAGGCGGGCGGCCCGGCGAGCGCGGCGGCGGCGCCCAATCCCACCGCGAGTTTCACGTCACCGGCGCCCAGCGCGGCGGGCGAGAGCAGATGGGTGACCAGGTACGGCATCGTCAGCAACGCGGCCCCGATCACCGCCGTCGCCAGGCTGCCGGTGCACAGGGCATACAGGAACACCGCGGCGGCACCGGCGCCGGTGAGGGCGTTGGGGAGCCGACGGGCATGGATATCGAGGACGCCGAGCAGCAGGCACCAGGCGATGAGCAGGCAGAACGCGGCAGTGGTCATGGATCTGATCGTGCTGCGCACCGGCCACCGGATCGAGACCTCGACCGCGAATGTGGACAACTCCGGGCGATGTGGACAACACCATCTCCAGTTACGGCGCCGACAGGCGCGCCCACGCTGCGAAAAGTGCCGGGTTCGGTGCCGACGTGTCGCTCGTTCGGCGGTAGCGTTGACCCATGTGTGCTGACTACACGGGTCCTGATCACGCGGCACGACGCGGCGCCCTGCGTAACCTGCTGGTGGAGAACGGCGTCGACGCGCTGCTGGTGACCGATCTGGTCAATATCCGCTACCTGACCGGCTTCACCGGATCCAATGCCGTGCTGCTCGTGCACTCCTGGGACATGCGTGGCGCCGAGGACAGCACCGTCATCGGCACCGACGGCCGCTACTCCGCCCAGGTGGCCGCGCAGGTGCCCGATCTGCGGGCCGAGATCTCCCGTGCGACCGCGCGCCGCATCCTCGAGCTGGGCGGGGAATGGCAGCTCGGCCGGGCCGGCTTCGAGAGCCACGTGGTGACCGTCGCCGAACACCAGTCGTTCCAGGAACAGCGCACCGGGCTACAACTGGTGCCGACCAACGGGCTGGTCGAGCAGCTGCGCATGGTCAAGGACCCCTACGAGATCGCCCAGCTGCGCGCGGCCTGCGCGGCCGCCGACGCCGGCCTGGCGAGCCTGCTCGAGCGCGGACTGATCCGGCCCGGCCGCACCGAACGCCAGGTGGCGCGCGACCTCGAATGGGCGATGTTCGAGCACGGCGCCGAAGCCGTCTCGTTCGAGACGATCGTCGCCGCGGGCGTGAACTCGGCCGTTCCGCATCACCGCCCGACCGGCGCGGTGCTGGCCACGGGCGACTTCGTGAAACTCGATTTCGGCGCCGTCGTCGACGGCTACCACTCCGACATGACCCGCACGCTCGTGCTCGGCGCGCCCGAGGCCTGGCAGCGCGAGATCTACGAACTGGTCGCCCGCTCGCAGGCCGCGGGCAGGGAGGCGCTGAAACCGGGCGCCGAGACCGCCGAGGTCGACGCGGCCGCCCGGGTCGTCATCGAGGAGGCGGGGTACGGCCCGCAGTTCGTGCACGGCCTCGGACACGGGGTCGGGCTCCAGATCCACGAAGCGCCGGGAGTGGCGAAAACGAGTACCGGTACACTTCTTGCTGGCGTGGCGGTGACCGTCGAACCAGGTGTGTACCTTCCCGGCCGCGGCGGGGTCCGGATCGAGGACACGCTCGTGGTGCGCGAAGGGGTCCCGGACCTGCTCACCCTCACCAGCAAGGACCTGACCGTCGTCGAGTGACGCCGGTCCCCCAGAGACCGCAGTAAACGAACGAGGAGATCCGAGGACAGTGGCGGACACCAGCGACTTCAAGAACGGCCTTGTGCTGAAGATCGACGGTCAGCTCCAGCAGATCGTCGAATTCCAGCACGTGAAGCCGGGTAAGGGCCCCGCCTTCGTGCGGACCAAGCTGAAGAACGTCGTGTCCGGCAAGGTCGTCGACAAGACCTTCAACGCGGGCGTCAAGGTCGAGACCGCGACCGTCGACCGGCGCGACATGACCTACCTGTACCACGACGGCACCGACTACATCTTCATGGACGGTGACACCTACGACCAGATCTCCATCCCGGAGGCCACCATCGGTCAGGGTGCGCGCTTCCTGCTGGAGAACATGGGCGTGCAGGTCGCCGTGCACGAGGACGCGCCGCTGTTCGTCGAGCTCCCCGTGACCATCGAGCTCGTCGTGCAGCACACCGACATCGGCCTGCAGGGCGACCGCTCCACCGGTGGCACCAAGCCCGCCACCCTCGAGACCGGCGCCGAGGTCCAGGTCCCGCTGTTCATCAACACCGGTGACAAGCTGAAGATCGACTCGCGCGACGGCAGCTACCTCGGCCGCGTCAACGCCTGATCGTGACGGACTCGCCGGCAGACAAGAAGGGCTCGTTCAAGAAGCTGGGCGCGCGCCACAAGGCGCGCCGCCGGGCCGTCGACCTGCTGTTCGAGGCGGAGGCACGCGATGTCGACGTCTCCGACCTGCTCGCCGAACGCGCTGACCTCGCGACCCGCGACCAGAGCGTGGCTCCCGTGCACGCCTACACCTCGGTCCTGGTCGAGGGCGTCGCCGACGACCTGGACCGCGTCGACGGCACCATCGAGGGCTACCTGCAGGACTGGACGCTGTCCCGCCTGCCTGCCGTCGACCGGGCGATTCTGCGGATCGCGGTGTGGGAGTTGTTCCACGCCACCGACGTTCCCCCGGTGGTCGCGGTCGACGAGGCCGTCGAGCTGGCCAAAGAGCTGTCCACCGACGACTCCCCGTCGTTCGTGAACGGCGTGCTCGGCCAGGTCGTGCAGGTGGCGCCGCAGGTGCGCGCCGCCGCGGCCGCCACCAGGGCCGCGCGTCCCGCGCCGGAGGACCGCTCGTGACGAACAAGTACCTCGTGATGGTCATGCGCACACCGGATTTCGACCAGTCCGTGGTCGAACCGCACCGCGCGTTCCTGCAGGAGCTGCTCGCCAAGGGCCAGCTGCAGGAGAGCGGCCGGTTCACCGACGGCGCCGGTGGCGCCTACGTCGTCCTGGCCGAAAGCCTCGACGCCGCAACGGCAATCGCGCACGCCGACCCGGTCCACACCACCGGAGCGTCGGAACTGACGATCTACGAATGGGAGATCACCGTCTCGGCGTGAGATCTCTCGACGACGGCCGCGCATCCTCGAGGA
>NZ_JBSGVD010000046.1:0-39133 GCF_053608285.1 Nocardia sp. NPDC055053
ATGTGGTCGACGTGCTCGATATCGACCGGGCACTGCTCGACGCAGGCACCACAGGTGGTGCAGCTCCACAGGACTTCGGGGTCGATGACGCCGTGCACGTCCTCGGCACCGATCAGCGGACGCTCGCCTTCCGCCCGGTCCGTTTCTGACAGCTGGTCCTTGTCGCCACCGGCCAGCAGATAGGGCGCTTTGGCATACGTGTGGTCGCGCAGCGACATGATCAGCAGCTTGGGCGACAACGGTTTTCCGGTGTTCCACGCCGGGCACTGGCTCTGGCAGCGACCGCACTCGGTGCAGGTGGTGAAGTCGAGCAAGCCCTTCCAGGTGAAGTCTTCGACCTTGCCGACGCCGAATGTGTCGGTGTCGGGGTCGGCATCCTCCATCAGCAGGACCGCGCCGCCGGACATCATGGGTTTGACCGCCCCGAGCGCGACTCCGCCGTCGTCCTCGCGCTTGAAGTAGATATTGAAGAAGGCCGAAATCCGGTGCCACGCAACGCCCCAGGTGAGTTTGCGGCCGATGAGATACAGGAACGCCGCGCCGGCGAGCATCTTGACGAACGCGAAGACCGAGATCATCAGCGGGCTGGCCGGTAGCACTCGGGCGACCTGCATGGTGAACAGGTCGGTCGAGACGTGCCCGCCGCCGTAGGTGGCGATCTTGCCCGCTTTGACCAGAACATCCCCGAGGCCGTGGATGAGCACGATCGTCTCGATGAGATATGCGGCAAGGAAATTCGACCCACCGAATCGGGACAGTCGCTCCGGGCGCCGCGGGTGGTTCAGCTGCCGGATGGCGATCAGCACCACGATTCCGATGATGGTGGCGAGGCTGAGGACCTCCTCCAGCAGGTGGTAGCCGAAGGTGTCGCCGATGATCGGCCAGCCGAATTCGGGATCGAAGGTCTGGCCGTAGGACTCGAAGTAGAAGACCATCCCGAGCAGGAACCCGGCCATCACCAGCCAGTGCGCCCAGCCGACGGTCCGGAACTTGTTCATCCGTGTGTGCGCGACGACCTCGACGACGACGGTCCTCGCTCGCGGCAGGAACGGGCGGAGCCGTGACCGGTCGGGCTGGCCCGCGCGGAAGACGCGAATCATCCGGGTGATCCCGGCGAAGAGCGTTCCCCAGCAGAACAGGGTGATGGTGATGCCGATGATCCCGAGTGTGATCGTGGCAGTGTTCATTGTGCAGCCCCCAGTCCCGATAAGTCGTCGACCAGTAATAACGATCATGTTACTGGTCGGTAACTTCATCCCTGGTGCCAAACTATCACCGAATCGGCGGAGGCGGAAGACCCGCTTCGGGCAGCTCTATTCGAGGCAGGGTGTGAGTCGCCGTTCGAGGGTTGCCTCAGCTTGTGTACAGGCGGAGCGCCCGGTCCAAGTCGACCTCGCGTCCCTCCCCGAGGTCGAGAAAGTAGTCGCACTGCCAGCTTTGGGACCGCATGGCCTGCTTGTTCGCTGTCGCGGACCACGGTGGGTACACGCGGAATCCACGCTTCCCACCCCGCCCGCCGACCGAAACGATGCCGTGCTCGACCAACGCCCGCTTCGGGAACACGAACTGCCCCGAGTCGCGGTGTTCTCGAACGGTGATCACCAAGAGGTCGACGGCGTCCTCGCTCGCGAACGGCTCCGTCGAAT
The DNA here is from genome assembly GCF_053608285.1 of Nocardia sp. NPDC055053. Lineage (NCBI taxonomy): Bacteria > Bacillati > Actinomycetota > Actinomycetes > Mycobacteriales > Nocardiaceae > Nocardia > Nocardia sp. NPDC055053. Next base: position 1,647 of record NZ_JBSGVD010000046.1, read on the forward strand.
CGTCGCCTGCGCGGTGCCAGACGGCCACGAACAACCCGACTTTCGCCGGTGTCACCCTGCCGACCCGGAACCTGACAGAGCGGCCGCCGACGTGGGACACGAACGCCCCGTACTCGGCATTCTCGGTCTCGGGAACTGGAGCCGAAAACTCCAAGCCCAACAGGTTGTAGAGGCGTGATGCCTCGGTCACCGCAATTCCCCCTCCCGCTAGCCTCCGAACAGAAGGTACAGCCCGGAGAAGGTGAAGCCGACCATTGTCAGCATCAATGCCAGCTGGCCGGTGAGTCGGTGACGAGGCGGGAGAAGCTGGAGGCAGCGGTCGTGGGCGGCGGCGACGGCGAGGATGTGGCCGATCAGGACGGCGAGCACTGTGGCGGTGGCGAGCAGGCTTGGATGGCTCGACAGCACGTAGGCGACGTCTCGGTCGGCCAGGCCTGCGATGTTCCAGCCGCGATCCAGTGGGTCCGCGAACAGCAGCACTGTCGACTGCCCCTTCTCGACGAGAAACGTGAGGTAGTGGGCGATCAGGTAACCCGCGACGAGCGGGGTGAGGCTGAACGCCAGCCGTCGCGGCAACAGGGCTCGGTCGGCGGGGGAGACACCGCCGGTGGCACGCGCGGCGACGGAGAACAGCCCGCCGACCACCCCGATGAAGACCAGCAGCCCGGCCGTACGCACCAGCTCCGCGCCGACGACCGGCGCCAGACTGTCGACCAGCTCGCGCCACCGCGGGAAGGTGGAGAAACTGTCGAAGGCGGTGGATCCGAGCAGCGTCGCCGCGACGGCCACGGAACCGGCGAGTGCCGGAGTGCCCGCGAGATTGTTCAGTGGCATCCGCAACACCGCCCGTCCGGCGCGGTCGCGTCCGTAGGGGCTCAGGTGCGCCAGTAGCGTGCTGTACACCTCGAGCGGATCGGCCCGTTCTGCCCAGACGGTGCCGAACAGTACGAGCCCGATCGAGGTCACGACCAGATAGCCGAGCAGCCAGGTCAGCACAGATCCCACCGATCCTGGCGCGCGCCAAGCCAATTCCAGCCAGACGAAGGAGAACAGGCCGAGCGCCGCGGGGCGGTACCCCCATTCCTCGCGATAGCGGAGAAGCCCGAGTTCCGGCGGGCGCCGCAGCAGCAGGCACCCCCATCGATGAATCGCTCTGGCTGGGGAGACGACCTTCCAGACCGGCCCGATCAGCAGGGACCCCACCATCACCCCGACCCAGACGCCGACATACAGCACTCCGGGCACCGGATTCCGGGACGGGTCCGCGGAGCCGAACACCGCGATGACGATCACGCAGGCGGTCACCGCCACGCTCACCGCGGCGATGATCGCTCGCGTCGCGCGCGCGTCGATCACCCGGCGGACCGGCGCGGGCAGTAAGTATCCCGGCGAGCAGGGGTCCAATCGTGGCCGGCGCCAGGCGAAGAACAGCAGCGCGAACGAGAAGGTCAGCGCCCACGCCGCACCGACCAGCGCGTAGGTGAGCGGTATCGGCAGGTCGGCGGCACCGCCGATACCGTGGGCGAGGACACTCACTGCCGGACCAGCAGCGTCGTCACCGTCCGTCCAGCGTGATGCAGTTCGATCTCCACCTGGCCCGGCACCGTCACGGTGAAGCCGAACTCCTGTCCTGGAGCCGCAGCCACGGGAAAGGTGTGCGCGGGATCGGAGTGGACATGTAGTTCGTCGGTGGTGTCACTGTCGACCCGCAACACGATACGTTCCCCGATCTCGGCTTCGGTGCGCGTATTGACCGGGGAGACAGTGCCGTTCGCGATCCGGATGTCGATGGTGCGGGCTGCGCTCGCGGGCTCGCCGGTCGGGGTGGTCCTCGCCCCGGACCGATCGCCGGATGCGCAGCCGACGAGCAGCGAACCCACCGCGACCGTGAGTAGCCCGTACCGGAGCAGACGACTGATCACGGATGCTCCTCGGTCTGCGCGGATTGTGTTTCAGTTTCCGCGTTCTCGCGTTTCTCCGCGCGCCGGTCACGCATCGCGATGAACAGCACCAGACCGGCCAGCGCGATCGCGGGCAGGAAGGCGGGAATCGCCAACAGGAGAGAGTGGTCGGCGAGAACGTCATCCTGGTGCATCATGTTTGGACCGTTGACTTCTGGCCCTGTGCGCGGCCCGCCGCCAGATAGCGGTCGTTGATGCGGGCAGCGCCCCACGACATCGCCGCGATCAAAGCCAGGCTGCAGGCCAGCACCACCAGGCCCGCGAGACCGATCAGCCAGGACGGATGGTCGAAGGACCGCTCGCGCTGCAAGACCGTGATCTCCTCGACGAACGGCCGCGTGAAGCTCTCGGGAGCGGGCACCTCCGCGGCGCCGATGCCGGGATCGAGCGGCATGAAGATCGGCAGCGCGGCTTGCATACGCCCATCCTGCAGGCGCAGTAGCGTTTTCCAGGTGCCGTGCACGGGCACTGGCCGGGTGGAAACGAAGTGGTCGTCGGCGATGCGGCGCAGCCTGTCGACGACGAGGCCGTGGCCGGGGCTGTCGTCGCCGGTGCCGCCCTGCCAGGACAGGATCTCCACCCATTCGGGATCGGAACCGATCAGGTCCTCGGGGGAGAGCCGGATGTCGGCGGTGACCATCCGCCCGCCCTGTTCGGGAGCGGCGTCGGTGAGTGTGACGGTCGCCGACGCGCTCTCCGGTACCCGGATGATCAGGCCGTTCGTTGTCGCCGCTGCGGCAATCACGACGGCGGCGACCACGATTCCACGCCGCACCGCGGGTCTGGGCAATGCCTCGCCGCGCAAGACGGTGCCGAGCATCGCGCCGATCACTCCGCCGGCCACACCGACCGGCACTGCCATCGCGAGCAGCTCCGGCCACATCCCGGCGACCCAGGGATTGACGAACATCCGCTCGATCCACAGTGATTCGAGCCAGACACCCACCGTCGCCACACCGAACCCGGTGAGCGCGCCCCACCAGAGCGGGCGGCGAATCAGCGGAACGAGGGCGAGCAGTTCGACCACGATCGCGGCACCGAGATACAGCGGAAACACGTTGCGCGGCGCCTCGAATCCGGTCCCGACGAGGACCGCGACGACATACCGCACACAGAAGGCGAAGGCGACGAGCAGCAGCGTGCTGAACGGGCCGAGCGTCAACCGCGCCGAGATCAGGGCGATCGTCGCGGCGAAGACGATCAACATCGGTTGCAGCACCAGCCGGAACTGCTCGACGCCGAAGTCGAACTCGACCTGGAACACCGACAGCCCGATCACCAGACCACCGAAAGCGAATGCCCGGACCGCCCACAGGACCCGCCCGTCGACGCGTTCGGGATCGGGCCGGTTGTATCGGCCTTCGAGTTCGAGCAGCAGCACGCCGATCAGCGACAGGCCGGCACCGCCGATGAGCATCAGGTGGGTCGGCCCCCAGAGGGTGACATCCTGGCCGAACAGCCGATGCCAGATGTCGTCGAGCGGGAAACCGATCAGCGCGTACAAACCGGCACCCGCGATCAAGATGCCGCCGACGGGGGCGTACCAGTCGCGGGTGATTCGCACCGCGGCACTGCCCGGCTTCTCGTCGAGCGGCAGCACGATCGCCAGCATGCCTGCCATGAAGAGGAAGAACAGGCCGACCAGAATGAAGTAGTGCGCCGGGTTGGCCAGCGGTCCGGCGTCGCGGCCCTTGCCGACATGCAGGCTCACATCCCAGATGAAGCCGAGGAACGCGGTCAGGATGGTCGCGAGAAACATCAGGATCGGCAGCGCCACCCAGCCGGGACGGTTCATGATGCGACCGCTGAAATCGGCAAGGCGCCGCAGCCAGGTGATGCGCCGCGTCCGGTGCAGGTAGGCCACCACCAGCAGAACCGCGCCGACCACCGCGGCCGCGCCGGTCATCACCGCGACTTGATCGAGGGCGGCGCCACCGCCTTCGGTGCCCTGCGCGGTCAAGATTGTCGACGGATCGGTCATCGCTGTGGCCACGGCAGTCCTCCGATGGGTCGAAGCGCCCGGTCTGGGGGGTAACGAACAGTATTCCGAATTCCGCGCGGCGCCGGTACCCCGCGCGCACAGGACGCGGTTCGAACCCAGTGCTCAGCCGGGGCAACCCCCGGCTGACTACCCGGCCTGACGGAGCTGCTCCCGGTACCGCTCGCCCCACGTCTCCATCAGCAGGATGATCGGGACGAGACCGCGGCCGAACTCGGTCAGCGCGTATTCGACCCGGGGCGGGACCTCCGGATAGACGGTGCGGGTGAGGACGCCGTCGCGCTCGAGTTCGCGCAGCTGCGCGGTCAGCATTCGCTGGGTCACGTGCGGCATGGCGCGGCGCATCTCGTTGAACCGCGCCGTTCCCTCACTCAGATGAAAGACGATCATGCCCTTCCATTTGCCGCCGATCACATCGAGGGTGACCTCGACCGGGCAGTCGAAATCGAGATCCTGCTTACGTTTCGCCATGCCACATCCTCGTCTCACCGGCAAAGGTATGAAAAAGGGTACCGGGTAATAGAAATGTGCCTTCTTACGCGGAGGTTCCCCGGCGGGCAGGCTCGGTTCCGCAAAGTCACCCCGCCCTGACAGGAGAATCAGATGGTCCAGCTGCTGCAGCTCGATGCCAGCCCGCGTCGGTCGCGCTCACACACCCGCATACTGGTCCAGGAGTTTGTCGAACGCTGGAGCGAGGGCAGACCCGGCGACCCGGTGATCCGCCGCGACCTCGGCCACGAACCGCCTCCGCACCTCACCGAGGACTGGATCGCCGCCGCCTTCACCACGCCAGGGGAGCGGACCACGCAGATGCGCGAGGCCCTGGCCTACAGCGACCAGCTGGTGGACGAGCTGTTCGCCGCCGACGTGCTGGTGCTCGGAGTCCCGATGTACAACTTCGGGGTACCGGCGATGCTGAAGGCCTACATCGACCAGATCGTCCGGGTCGGCCGCACCTTCGCCTTCGACCCCGAGGCCGCGGCACCGTACACGCCTCTCGTCTCCGGCAAGCGCGCCTTCGTCATCGTCGGCACCGGCGACGCCGGGTATGAGCTGGGTGGTCCGCTGGCGAGCGCGAACCACGTAGAGCCGTACCTGCGCACGGCTCTGGGTTTCATCGGTATCGATGAGATCGAGTTCGTTTACACGGGCAACGACGAATTCGGCGGGGAGCGCCTGCGGCGGTCCCTCGCGTTCGCCCGGAACCGGGTAGCAGGTCTGATATCGGGCATCGACGACGAAGCGCTGGAATCATTCGGCGATGCCCTGTCGAGACTGTCAACGGGCACCTAGTTCAAGCCGACGTATAGCGGCACGACCCGTGCTTGGTATACGGCAATCAGCGTGTAGACGACTCCGAATATGACGAGCACGGCGGTTGCGCTGATGCGAACACGACGCCGGGTGACCGCATGCTCGGTGGGCTCACGTAGGTGTTCGACAGTGACGGGAACAAACATCACGAGCATCGCGACCGCCAACGTCTGTGCGGCCGACCACGCAATCGTGGAGGGGTCGAACATTTGCCATAGGTAGTGCTCGGCGATCCCAACTGATACGCCACCGGCCCAGCTGGCGGTCCGCAGGGAAAGGAACAGTGTGACGGACGCGGTGACGCACCACAGCACCATCGCCGTGAGAAGCGTTATCAGAGCGCAAGCGATCCATGCCGACGTGCCCCTGGTTCGCGATGGCCCACGGTGCACCGTCGCTACGGCGACAGCTACCGCCATCGGAGTAACCAGCAGGAAGGTGTAGAAGGCCGCCGTCACCGCGCCGACCGGCGCCCCCAACGCCTTCCACCACAGTCCCGAAACCGAACCGGCTACGAACGCGCCCCCGATCGCGATGATCCCCAGCGCGCCCACCGCCAACGCGATTGAACGGCTGAAAGAGTCCCCTGGATTCGCCGCGACGTCTTCGAGGTCCTGCCCCGCAGCCGACTTGGACACTGAGTTGGTCACTCGCACAATGTAATAGGCAGCGGTGCGCGGCCGTAGATGCGTCGCTGCCACCTTCTCCGAAGGGGGACTGCCGGGTCGGAGGACGCCATCGGATGACATGAATGCACCCGTGCGACCTACCCATATCAGCCAAGCGGAAGCGGCTCGTCTACGCCTGCCTGTCTGAGCAGGACCTACCTGTAGAGGGGGCTGCCTGAAAGCTGAATCTTGGGGTTGGCCAAGGGAAACCGAGGATTGACTCGGTTGTTGCGTATCGCTGATGATGGTTGTGGCCCAGGGCGGCAACCTGCCCCGCGTTCTCTGACTCGTCCGGATCGGAACAGAGAACGTGGGGCAGGTGCCGACCCGCACATCGAACTGCCGCCGAATCACTGCACCCGAACCAGGGACATAGTCACTGAGAACCGGGAATGTCCGACAGCGTCGTCTGGGACGAAATCTCAGATCGTCGCGCGCTCGGAGCATGTCCCGTCCGTTTCAGCGCGTGCTCCAGTCGAGCCGGAGTCAGCGTCCTGCACCGAAGTTCACAGGAGGAGCGTCTATGAACACCAGCACGAGGGCCGAAATGACTGTCACCCTGGGCGACGTCACTTTGCGGGCAACGGTGACCGGCAGGGGGCCGACGGTTCTGTTGCTCCACGCGGGCGGAGAGAATCGCGGCGTCTGGGCACCGGCCGCGGCGCGGATTGCCGCATCTGGGCTACGGACGGTTGCCTTCGATCTGCGCGGTCACGGCGAGAGCACCGGTCAAGCGGCAACCCTGCGGGTGCTCGCCGACGACGTGATCGAGATGGTGCGGCGCTTGCCGATGCCGATTGTCGTGGTAGGAGCCTCCGTCGGCGGGTTGGCCGCCATCGCTGCCCTCGCCGAACCGACTGTGGCGCGTCGTGTTGCGGGTTTGGTGCTCGTGGATGTCGTTCCGGATCCCGAGCCGAACCGGGTGCGCTCCTGGCTCGGTGATCGGGGTTTGCGCGACCAGCGTGCCGATCTCGTAGAGGACATTCTCGCGTCGGGCTCCGAGTTGCATACGACGGCTGCGGCATTGGAACTGCCGATCCTGCTGGTGCGCGCCGGACGGTCGCCGATCGACGACGCCGATGTCGACCGGTTCCGCGCGGCCAACCGGCGCGTCACCATCACTGTCCTGCCGGACGTCGGCCATCTCGTAGCCCGGGAGACGCCGGCAGAACTAGCGCGTGTCGTGTCGGCCCACGCGACCACGTGGCTGGCGGCCGACGAGGTCGTGCACCGCGCGTTTGGTCTGCAACGCACTCTCGGGACCGAACGGATCGAACATCCAGGTGGAACCCTGCACGCTCATCTTCGCCGGGTGCACGCGCTCACGGTCGAGTGGAACGTCTCACCACGCACACAGCTGGCCGCGATCTGCCACGCGACATACGGCACCGACGGGTTCGCCCATGCCCTCCTGCCCACTGCCGACCGGCGGCGCCTTCACGACGTCATCGGGCACGAGGCCGAGGCGCTGGTGTACCTCTACGGTGCGTGCGACCGCGAGCGGACCTACCGCAACCTCGGGCAGCGATCGGTGCCCGTGATCGACCGGTTCACCGGCAGGTCGAGGGCGATCCAGGGGGCCGATCTGCACGACTTCGCGGTACTGACGATCGCGAACGAGCTCGACGTCGCCCGACACGCGAGGTTGCCGGCATCCACTCGTGAGGGGATCCGGTGCCTTGTCGCCGCGCTGGCGAGCTACGCGCCCGACGCTGCGGCACGAGCACTTGCCGACGAAGCGCTCCCGTGAGCGGCGGCGCAGAGGGGATCGAACCGTTGTCTCATCGGACAGCCGTCGCATTGCTACGCGGCGTTGACCTCGTGGGCCTTCCCGTGGCAGTACCCATTGCCGACGTGACGCCGGACTTACGCGGGTTTCCATCGGGCTTGTTTAACGTCCCGGCGCAACTCGCCGCGGACTGTTTGTCTTGCTGGTCTATCAACGCGGCCAGGTTTCTGGCCGCATTGATATCGCGGTCCAGCTCGGCATGGCAGTGCTCGCATCGAAAGACCCGATCATCAAGGCGCAGTTTGGTTTTCACTGTGCCGCAATCGCTGCATGTCTTCGAGCTGGGGTAGAACCGGTCAGCGACGATCAACGAGGTTTGCCGCCAGCTCGCCTTATAGGTGAGTTGGCGGCGTAACTCTCCCCACGCCGCAAGCTGGATCTTGTGGCTCAGCCTCCGGTTCTGGATCAGTCCTGCGACATGAAGGTCCTCGATGACAACAGATTCGCAAGAGTCGATCAGTCGGGAGGTCAGCTGGTGGAGCTTGTCTCTGCGCGCGTTCGTCGAACGCGCGTGGACCCGCGCCATCTGGGCTCTGGTTCTGAGCCAGCGCTGTGACGGAGCGCGGTTGTTCCGCCTGTCGGGCCCCTGTTGACGTGAAGCGCGGCGTTGCAGACGCCGGATCTTCTTCGTCGCGCGCTCGACATCCGGTGGCGCCGCTACGAATCCGTTCTCGTCGGTGATACCTGGGATGGGTGCCGAGAGGATCGCCAAGTGCCTGATTCCGAGGTCGACGCCGACAACCGGAATCCGGCCCTTGCGCGGTACCGGCCGTGGTTCGGACATCTCGACCGAGAACGAGACCTGCCAACGCTCGTTCCGGAAGCTGACAGTCGCCGAGCGGATTCGCGCGACCCCAGCTCGGATACGGCGTTCCAGCGCCCGCGTCGACTCCAATGTCCTGACCGCGCCGATTCTGGGGAGCCGAACGTGCCGTTGGTCGGTGGCGGACAAGCCGAACGCTCCGGTCGAGAATCGGCAGGACATTCGGCTTCGCTTGGACTTGAACTTGGGGAACCACCGGGTCCGGTTCGAGCTGTTTGCCCGAGCTTGTGTCCAACGGCTCAGTGCGTTGGCGAGGTTGGCAAGCCCGCTCGCGTAGGCCTCTTTCGAGTTCTCCGGCCACCAAGGCGCAGCTGCCGATTTGGATTCGTTCCATCGTTTGCGGAGGGCGTAGGCTGACCAGTTCACATGCGGGGTCAGGTCTGCCTCGGCTACGCCGTAGGAGCGCTCGGCCGCACGTTGTGCGATGACGGCTCGAACCAGTGCCAGTCCCCAGTTGTAGGCGAAGCGCTGTGCGCCGCAATGTGACTGGAGCAAGTGCTGCTGGGCAGACGTCGGGTCCAGTGCAAACACGTATGCGCGCAGCACAGGGCTGGCCGACTCCGAAGGAGTGCCGGTAAGCGTATCGAGCGAGAGCATGATCCCCCGTCCTCGGTCGACCGGACAGCAAACGCTGTCCGGTCGACATATGTGGGCGCACGCGGGATCGAACCGCGGACCGCTGGTGTGTAAAACCAGTGCTCTACCGCTGAGCTATACGCCCGGGCACCGCCGGTGGGAACCGGCGGTGACGGTTTATGAATCTAGCGCGGCGAGCGCTTTCTCCCAAGCCGCCTGGTCACGGGCCTCTCCTGGCCCGTTCATCTCGGCGAAAGTGATGTGACCGGACTTGTCGACGACGAAGGTGCCGCGGTTGGGGTAACCGGACTTCTCGTTGAAGACGTCGTAGGCCTGGGTGACAGCGCCGTGGGGCCAGAAGTCGGACAGCAGGGGGAACAGGTAGCCCTGTTCTGCTGCCCAGATCTTGTGGGTGGGCGGTGGACCGACGGAGATCGCGATGATCTCGGCGTCGTCGTTCTGGAACTTGGGCAACTCGTCACGAACCTTGCACAGCTCGCCCTGGCAGATGCCGGTGAAGGCGAGCGGATAGAACACCAGCAGCACGTTCTTCTTGCCGCGGTAGTCCGACAGGGTGACGGGCTGGTTGTTCTGGTCCTTGAGCGTGAAGTCCGGCGCGAGAGTGCCAACCTCTAGCGGCATAGGGCGAATCCTCCGTCGTGTCGGGTCTCAGCCGAGCGTTCTCGTCCGGCTGAGACCTTAGCGAACAGCGGACTCAACGCTGTTTGGATGGTGCCTTCGGCTGGACAAGGCGCGAGCCCGTCCAGCTGCCGAGGCTGATGGTGGATGTCTGGGTCAGGCCGGCCGTGGGCGCGGCTTCGGCGATCTCGCTCGGATCGACATGGCCCGATTGACCGGTCTTGGGGGTGAGGACCCAGATGAAGCCTTCGTCGGCCAGCGGGCCGATGGCATCCATCAGCTCGTCGGCCAAGTCGCCGTCACCTTCTCGCCACCACAACAGCACTGCGTCCACGACCTCGTCGGAGTCTACGTCGACCATCTCGCCGCCGCTGACCTCCTCGATCTCGGCGCGCAAGGCGTCGTCGGTGTCCTCGTCCCAGCCCAATTCCTGAACGACCAAGCCGTGAGAAATGCCAAGCTTCTGAGCGTAGTTCTGCGCGTCCGCCGCGGCGACCACGGTGGTGTCCTCCCTAAACTGCCGACAATAAGATAGGTGCAAGCGAACATGGTTATCGGCCGCAGCGCAAGCCGATCGTATGAATTGGGACCGTATGCCGCGTGTCGGCGGGGCGAATTCAGCGGCTCGGGCAGGCGTCGTGGACCGCGGTGCGGGCCTGGTTGATCTTGCGACTGGCGTCGTTGAGCTTGGTCACCTGCGAGCTGTAGGTCATCTTCCTGGTCTCGGCGGACAGCTCGCGGGCGGCGACGACGTAGGCGGTGAACTTCTCCGCGAGATCTGCGGGTAGCGCGCCCGCCGCGGTGGTGACGCCGGTCTCGACCTCGAGCGCCGCGTTGTCGAGCGTCGTGGCGGCGGCCTCGCGCTTGGCGGCGTAGTCGGGGGCGTTGCTGTCGTGCGCGGTGACGAACTCGTTGAAGGCGGTCACGCCCGCGCCGGTGGTGGTGGGGAACTTGGTGCAGTTGTCGCTGATCGCCCTGGCCTGCGCGGCGGCGGCCTTGGACGACGCGGCGGCCGACGAGGACGCGGCCGCCTCGGTCTGGTACGCGGCGACCTCGGCGGGATCGCTGGTCGGCGTGCCAGGCACCTGCTCGGCGCAGCCGGCCACGACCGTGCCTGCGGTCACGGCGACAGCGGCACAGGCCAGCCCGAGCCGGCGCGCGTCCAGCAGCCTCATCGTTGTCCGATCCCTCTCGCTCGCGTGGTTCCCACAGCCAAACCTAGTGGATCTGCGAATGCGCCGGCACCTCGCGGTCCAGGGAAATACCGCCCAGTACCTGCCCGGGAGGGATGACCTGCGGCACCTTTTCGGTAAGGATGGGGGTGCGCCCGAAACGTGTGTGACGGGTGGCCCGCACACCAAGCGGGCAGGCCCGGGGATAGCGACGCCAACAAGCAGTTCAGCCCCCAGTACGAGGAGCAGATTTGACCGACCTGATCCACTCTGTATCAGCGAATTCCGCGAACGATCCCGCCGCGGCGGCACCCGCCGCAGGCGCCGAGTCCGCCACCAGACCGACCGGTGAGCGGGTCCGGGTGATCCGCGAGGGAGTGGCGTCGTATCTTCCGGATATCGACCCCGAGGAGACCAGCGAATGGCTGGAATCCTTCGACGACATGCTCGACCGCGAAGGCCCTGGCCGCGCCCGCTACCTGATGTTGCGGCTGCTCGAGCGTGCGGGCGAACGCCGCGTCTCGATTCCGGCGCTCACCTCCACCGACTACGTGAACACGATTCCCACCGAGAACGAGCCGTGGTTCCCCGGTGACGAGGAGGTCGAGCGCCGCTACCGCGCCTGGATCCGGTGGAACGCCGCGATCATGGTGCACCGCGCGCAGCGCCCCGGCATCGGCGTTGGTGGCCACATCTCGACCTACGCGTCCTCGGCCGCGCTCTACGAGGTGGGTTTCAACCACTTCTTCCGCGGCAAGGACCATCCCGGCGGTGGCGATCACATCTACATCCAGGGCCACGCCTCGCCCGGCATCTACGCCCGCGCCTTCCTCGAAGGCCGCCTCAGCACCGACCGGCTCGACGGGTTCCGGCAGGAATACAGCCACGGCGGACCCGGCCACGGCCTGCCGTCGTATCCGCACCCGCGGTTGATGCCGGACTTCTGGGAGTTCCCGACGGTGTCGATGGGCCTGGGCCCGATGAACGCGATCTACCAGGCCAGGTTCAACCACTACCTGACCGATCGTGGCATCAAGGACACCTCCGACCAGCACGTCTGGGCGTTCCTCGGCGACGGTGAGATGGACGAGCCGGAATCGCGCGGCCTGATCCAGGTGGCCGCCAACGAGGCGCTCGACAACCTGACCTTCGTGATCAACTGCAACCTGCAGCGGCTCGACGGTCCGGTGCGCGGCAACGGCAAGATCATCCAGGAGCTGGAGTCGTTCTTCCGCGGCGCGGGCTGGAACGTCATCAAGGTGGTCTGGGGCCGCGAGTGGGACGCGCTGCTCGGCGCCGACCGCGACGGCGCGCTGGTCAACCTGATGAACACCACCCCCGATGGTGACTACCAGACCTACAAGGCCAACGACGGCGCCTACGTGCGCGACCACTTCTTCGGCCGCGACCCGCGCACCAAGGCGCTGGTCCAGCACATGTCCGACAGCGAGATCTGGAACCTCAAGCGCGGCGGCCACGACTACCGCAAGGTCTACGCGGCCTACGCGGCGGCGATGGCGCACAAGGGCCAGCCGACGGTGATCCTGGCCAAGACGATCAAGGGCTACACCCTCGGCAAGCACTTCGAGGGCCGCAACGCCACCCACCAGATGAAGAAGCTGGCGCTGCAGGACCTCAAGGACTTCCGCGATCTGCAGCGCATCCCGATCACCGATGCCGAGCTGGAGAAGGATCCGTACCTGCCGCCGTACTACCACCCCGGCATGGACAACCCGGCCATCCAGTACATGCTGAGCAGGCGTCAGTCGCTCGGCGGTTTCGTGCCGGAACGCCGCTCGCCCGCCAAGCCGCTGACGCTGCCAGGTGACGAGGCCTACCGCTCGGTGCGCAAGGGGTCGGGCAAGCAGAAGGTCGCCACCACGATGGCGCTGGTTCGCCTGGTCAAGGAGTTGTTGCGGGACAAGGAGATCGGCAAGCGGATCGTGCCGATCATCCCCGACGAGGCCCGCACCTTCGGCATGGACTCGTGGTTCCCGACGCTGAAGATCTACAACCGCAACGGCCAGCTCTACACCTCGGTCGACGCGGAACTGATGCTCGCCTACAAGGAGAGCACCGTCGGCCAGATCATGCACGAGGGCATCAACGAGGCCGGTTCCACCGCGACCTTCACCGCGGCGGGCACGTCCTACGCCACCCACGGCGAGCCGATGATCCCGCTCTACATCTTCTATTCGATGTTCGGCTTCCAGCGCACCGGCGACAGCTTCTGGGCCGCCGCCGACCAGCTGGCGCGCGGTTTCGTCCTCGGCGCCACCGCGGGCCGCACCACGCTCACCGGCGAGGGCCTGCAGCACAACGACGGGCAGTCGCTGCTGCTGGCCTCGACGAACCCGGCCGTGGTGACCTACGACCCGGCGTTCTCCTTCGAGATCGCGCACATCATGCGCGACGGCCTGCGCCGGATGTACGGCGGTGTGACCCCCGAGAACAGCCCGCTGCCCGGCACGAATCCGCCCGAGGACGGCGCGTTCGGCGGGGAGAACATCTTCTACTACATCACCCTGTACAACGAGCCCTACCAGCAGCCGGCCGAGCCCGACGACCTCGACGTCGAAGGCCTGCTGAAGGGTCTGTACCTGTACCAGCGCGGTGGTGAGGGCAGCATCCGCGCGCAGATCCTCGTCTCCGGCGTGACCGTGCCCGACGGTCTGCGCGCCCAGGAGATCCTGGCGCAGGAGTGGGGTGTGTCGGCCGACGTGTGGTCGGTGACCTCCTTCGGCGAGCTGCGCAGGGAGGCCCTCGACAAGGAGATCCAGGCGCTCAAGCACCCCGACACCGATCCGGGCGTTCCCTACGTCACCCAGGCGCTCGCGCCGACGCAGGGCCCGGTCGTTGCCGCGACGGACTGGATGCGCGCGGTCTCCGATCAGATCCGCCAGTGGGTGCCGGGCGACTACATCACCCTCGGCACCGACGGGTTCGGTTTCTCCGACACCCGCCCGGCCGCGCGCCGGGTGTTCAACGTCGACGCGCAGTCGATCGTGGTCGCGGTGCTCGAAGGCCTGGTCAAGGACGGCACGCTGGACAAGGCGAAGGCGGTCGAAGCGGCGGCGAAATACCGCATCGACGACGTCTCCGCCGCGCCGAAGCCGAGTGCGGACGCAGGCGAGGAACTCGCGTAGCGGACTATTGGACTGTGGAGCGCAAACCGCCGCGGCCCCGTCGGATCACCGAGGGCACCAGCGAGCACGAGGTCTATCTGCCGACGGGGGCACTGTCCCCGAATCGGCAGACCCGTGATCCGCTGCCCGACACGCTGCTCAAGCGGGTCAAGCAGTTCTCGGGCCGGCTGTCCACCGAGGCGGTGGGGTCGATGCAGGATCGGCTGCCGTTCTTCGCCGATCTGGACGCCGCGCAGCGTGCGGGCGTCCAGATGCTGGTGCAGACGGCGGTCGTGAACTTCCTGGAGTGGTTGCAGGATCCCGACTCCGATATCCGCTTCAGCCTGGACGCGTTCCAGGTCATTCCACAGGATCTGGCGCGGCGGCTGACGCTGCGCCAGACCGTGGACATGGTTCGGGTGGCCATGGACTTCTTCGAGCAGTGGCTGCCCGCGCTGGCGCGCAACGATCGTCAGCTGGTCGCGCTCACCGAGGCGGTGCTGCGGTACGGGCGTGAGCTCGGTTTCGCGGCCGCCTCGGTGTACGCGAGCGCGGCCGAGTCGCGCGGCGCGTGGGACACCCGCCTGGAGGCCCTGGTGGTCGACGCGGTGGTCCGCGGCGACACGGGTCCCGACATGCTCTCCCGGGCCGCCACGTTGAACTGGGACGCCACTGCGCCCGCCACCGTGCTGGTCGGTACGCCGCCGGCGGACCAGGGCGTGTCGACCGTCGGCGCGGTGCACACGATCGCGAGCAGGCACGGCAGGGCCGCGCTGGCGGTGGTGCAGGGCGCGCGGCTGGTGATGGTCGTCAGCGGGCACCTGGGTGACGCCGGGATCGCCTCGCCGTTCCTGTCCGACCTGCTCGCCGACGTGTTCTCCGAAGGCCCGGTGGTGATCGGCCCGACCATGCGCACCCTCGGCGCGGCGCACGCCAGCGCGATCGAGGCATTGGCCGGGATGGAGGCCGTGGTGGGCTGGCGCGCCGCGCCAAGGCCCGTTCACGCCGCGGAGTTGTTGCCGGAACGGGCCCTGCTGGGCGATAGAGCTGCAATAGAGGCGTTGAACGAGTATGTTGTGCTCCCGTTGGCTGCTGCCGGATCTTCGTTATCCGACACACTCGACGCGTACCTGGATTGTGGTGGAGCAGTAGAAACGTGCGCGCGTCAGCTGTACGTCCATCCAAATACCGTTCGGTACCGTCTCAAACGAATCGGCGAGATCACCGGACGTGATCCCATGAATCCTCGAGACGCGTATGTGCTCCGGATCGCGGCCACAGTGGGCCGTTTGACACGAACGCATAACGAATCATCACCCTCCGTCACAGAAACCCCGCCCACCCCAGTGGGCTACGACCCCCTGTAACGAGATCGGGGAGTCGGTCGATCGGGACACCCCACCTCGGATTTTGTGGGACCCCTACAAAACCCGTCCGAAAGCTTCATTCGCGCCGACATCTCGTGCGGCGGGGGTCACAGTGTTTTCTTAGGGAGTGATCGCGTTGTTCACCCCTGGACAGGGGTCCCAGACACCCGGCATGCTCGCGCCCTGGCTCGCACTTCCCGGTGCGACTGATCGCCTCGAGCTGTGGTCGAAGGCCGCCGGCCTCGACCTGGTCCGTCTCGGTACCACCGCGACGGCCGAGGAGATCGTCGACACCGCGGTGACCCAGCCGCTCGTCGTGGCCGCCGCCCTGCTCGCGTTCGCCGAAATCGCCCCCGAGACGATTCCGGCGGATACCATCGTCGCCGGACACTCGGTCGGCGAATTCGCCGCAGCCGCGGTCGCCGGCGTCATCACCGCCGACGAGGCGGTCAGCCTGGCCGCCATCCGCGGCCGGGAGATGGCCAAGGCGTGTGCGCAGGAGCCGACCGGCATGTCCGCGGTACTCGGTGGCGACGAAGCCACCGTGCTCGCACGGCTCGCCGAACTCGATCTCGTCCCGGCCAACCGCAACGCGGTCGGCCAGATCGTGGCAGCGGGCCGCCTGGAAGCTCTGGCGGAGCTCGCCGCGAACCCGCCGGAGAAGGCACGGGTCCGCGCGTTGCCCGTCGCCGGTGCGTTCCACACCGCTTTCATGGCCCCGGCGCAGGCTGCTGTCGCCGATGCCATCGCTCAGATCTCGCCGAGCGACCCGATCCGGACACTGCTGTCGAACTTCGATGGCAAGCCGGTCACCTCGGGCGCCGACGCGATCGACAAGCTCGCCGCTCAGGTCACCCGCCCCGTGCGCTGGGACCTGTGCACCGAGACCGTCCGCGAGGCAGCTGTCTCGGCCGTGGCCGAACTGCCGCCGGCGGGCACCCTCGTCGGAATTGCCAAGCGGGAACTGAAGGGCACGCCCAACCTCGCCCTGAAGACCCCCGAAGACCTCCCCGCGTTGGTCGAACTGACCATCTCCGGCTAGCTTTCCCCCGGCGGTCGCGCACGACGAGGTGCCGGCCGTTCAAGACCCCTACCAAATGAGAACAAGAAGGGAGCCACCAAAGTGGCCGCTCTGACCCAGGAACAGATCGTCGAAGAACTCGGCAAGATCATCGAAGAGGTTACGGGTATCGAACCCTCCGAGGTGACCATCGAGAAGTCCTTCGTCGACGACCTGGACATCGATTCGCTGTCCATGGTCGAGATCGCTGTGCAGACCGAGGACAAGTACGGCGTCAAGATCCCCGACGAGGACCTTGCCAGCCTGAAGACCGTGGGTGACGCTGTCTCCTACATCCAGAAGCTCGAGGCGGAGAACTCCGACGCCGCCGCGGAGCTCAAGGCCAAGTTCGACGCCGAGTAGGGCTGAACCAGTGACCACTCCTTCCACCCTGAACGGGAATTTCCCCAACGTCGTCGTCACCAGCATGGCGGCGACCACGTCGATCGCGGGTGACGTCGATGCGACGTGGAAGGGACTCCTCAACGGCGAGAGCGGAATCGACGTTCTCGACGATCCCTTCATCGAGGAATACGACCTGCCGGTGCGGATCGGCGGTCACCTGAAAGTCAGCCCCGACACGCTCCTGAGCCGGGTCGAGATCCGCCGTATGGCGTATGTCGAGCGCCTGGCGACCGTCCTCGGTCGCGAGGTGTGGAAGAACGCGGGCAGCCCGGAGGTCGACCACGACCGCCTGGGTGTCGCGATCGGCACCGGTCTCGGTGGCGGCGACGCGCTGATCGACTCGGTCGACAAGCTGAAGAACGGCGGCTATCGAAAGATCTCGCCGCTTGCTGTTCAGATGGTCATGCCGAACGGTCCGTCGGCCGTTGTCGGTCTCGAGCTGAAGGCCAGGGCGGGAGTGGTCACTCCGGTCTCGGCGTGCTCGTCGGGTTCGGAAGCCATCGCCAACGCGTGGCGGATGATCGTGATGGGTGACGCCGACATGGTCGTCACCGGCGGTGTCGAGGGTTTCATCTCCGATGTCCCGATCGCGGCCTTCTCCATGATGCGTGCCACGAGCACCCGCAACGACGATCCGAAGGGCGCCTCACGGCCGTTCGACAAGGATCGTGACGGCTTCGTCTTCGGCGAGGCCGGGGCGCTCATGACCATCGAGACCGAGGAGCACGCCAAGGCGCGCGGTGCCACCATCCACGCGCGTCTGCTCGGTGCCGGCATCACCTCCGACGGCTACCACCTGGTCGCTCCCGATCCCGCGGGCACCGGTGCGGCCAGGGCGATGACCCGCGCGATCCAGACCGCCGGTCTGACCAAGCAGGACATCACCCACATCAACGCCCACGCGACCGCGACCCCCATCGGCGACGCCGCCGAGGCCAACGCGATCAACTTGGCCGTGGGTAACCACGCTTCGGTGTACGCACCGAAGTCGGCACTGGGCCACTCGATCGGCGCCGTGGGCGCTCTCGAGTCCGTGCTCACCGTGCTCGCCATCAGGGACGGCGTCGTTCCGCCGACGCTGAACCTGGACAACCAGGATCCGGCGATCGATCTCGATGTGGTGCACGGGCAGGCCCGGCACCAGGAAATCGAGTACGCGATCAACAACTCCTTCGGTTTCGGTGGGCACAACGTCGCGCTCGCCTTCGGTCGGGCATAGCCGCCGACTGCATTCACGATCGCCGGTGGGGTCGCGCCAACTCAATGGTTCGACCCCACCGGCGGTTCGCCATACGCAGCCGCCGTAGCGGCGAGAATCTCAACGAAGGCAGGAGACGACGACGCGATGACCATCATTGCTCCCGCGTTTAACGACACGACGACCGATCCGCGTGACCCGCTCGGCCGGCTGCAGCGATTCTTCGACCCCGGTACCGTGCTTCCGCTGCACCCGCGGGACCGCTCCGGCGTCTTGGCCGCGATCGGTGAGGTCGACGGTGTCCGCACCGTGGCCTATTGCTCGGATGCCACCGTCATGGGCGGCGCGATGGGCGTCGAGGGCTGCAAGCACATCGTCGACGCGATCGACACCGCCATCGACTCCGGCATCCCGGTCGTCGGCCTGTGGCACTCCGGTGGCGCTCGCCTTGCCGAGGGTGTCGAGGCGCTGCACGCGGTTGGCCTGGTCTTCGAGGCGATGGTCCGCGCGTCCGGTCTGGTCCCGCAGATCTCGGTGGTGCTCGGCTTCGCCGCCGGTGGCGCCGCCTACGGTCCCGCGTTGACCGACATCGTCATCATGGCTCCCGAGGGTCGTGTCTTCGTCACCGGTCCGGACGTCGTGCGTTCGGTGACCGGCGAGAACGTCGACATGGAGACCCTGGGCGGGCCGACCACACACTTCAAGAAGTCCGGCGTGTGCCACATCGCCGCCGACGACGAAGCCGATGCCATGCACCGCGCCCGCCGGCTGGTCTCGATGTTCGCCGAGCAGGGCGAGTTCGACCAGGCCGCGGCCGAGCACGGCGATATCGACCTGAAGGCGATGCTGCCCGCCTCGCCCAAGCGCGCCTACGACGTCAAGCCGATCATCCACGAGCTGCTCGACAACGTCGACGGCGAATCCTCCTTCGAGGAACTGCAGGGTGGTTACGCCCGCAGCATGGTCGTCGGCCTCGGTCGCCTCGGCGGCCGCACCGTCGGCGTGCTCGCCAACAACCCGCTGCGCCTCGGCGGCTGCCTGAACTCCGAAAGCGCCGAGAAGGCTTCGCGTTTCGTGCGCCTGTGCGACGCGTTCGGCATCCCGCTGATCGTGGTCACCGACGTGCCCGGCTACCTGCCCGGCGTCGGCCAGGAACTCGAGGGCGTCGTCCGCCGCGGCGCGAAGCTGCTGCACGCGTTCGCCGAAGCCCGCGTCCCGCGCGTCACCCTGGTGACCCGCAAGATCTACGGCGGCGCCTATATCGCGATGAACGCCCGCTCCCTCGGCGCCACCGCCGTCTACGCCTGGCCCGGCTCCGAAGTCGCCGTCATGGGCGCCAAGGCCGCCGTCGGCATCCTGCACAAGAAGGCACTCGCGGCCGCCCCCGAAGCCGAACGCGAAGCCCTCCACGAGCGCCTGACCGCCGAACACGAGCAGATCGCAGGCGGTGTCGAACGCGCCGTCGCCATCGGCGTCGTCGACGAGGTCATCGACCCCGCCAAGACCCGCAGCATCATCGCCGCGGCCCTGGCCTCGGCCCCTGCGCGCAAGAGCCACCACAAGAACATCCCGCTGTGATGTGACGACGCCGTACCAGCACAGGCGAATTGGGCCCCGGTATCTCCGGGGTCCAATTCTTTTGTGGGACAACTATTTCGCAGATACTTGGCGACATGGACAGTCGAACAGAGTGGACAGCAGCCGACTCGGATCTGGCGCAAGTGCTGTGGGATGCGGTGACGGACAATGGGCGTGACGTGTTGACAGTGCTCATGCGCAGCCCAGGTCAGCCCTTCTCCGGTGAGCAGTTGGCAGCAGTGCTGAATCGCAGCGGATCGCACTGGGCTGCGGGGGTATTCGCGGGTATCGAGTCCAAGTGCGCTGCCCTGGATCGCAACTATGTGTGGCAATTCGCCTACCCTGCACCCGGTTCCAGGTGCGTCTACTGGGTTGAGGATGAGATCGCTGACATCTTCGCTGCTCTTCTTCATCCGGGAGGGCGGTAACTCACGTGCGGTCCGGAGCACCGGCCCGTAGCCTGACCTCCACACGGAGGGACGGGGATCGGTGGTTCGGAACGGTGGATCTGGTTGCCGCCGAGCAGTGTGAGGTCGACCTGTTGTCGACCCGATCGAACCCGATGATGATCTCCGCACGCAACTCGCCGCGTTCGGGCAGTCGATGAATGAACGGGATGAAGGTCATCGGCCTGTCGTCGAGGAAACCGATGGGGGAGTGAAGGATTCAGGCTGATTCCGCACGATCGATTCGGGCGGTGAAGGCTGGTCGAGTCTGGCGCACAGCTGGGCGCCGAGCTGTGCTCGGACATCCACGATGTCGTTATTTCGTCAGTCCGAGCAGTGCGGCGGTGAGCCCGTAATCGGGGCCGAAATCCTGCATGTTCCCGGTGCGGCAGCCGTCGGACTTCATCTGGATCCGCTCGCAGAAGACGCTGATCATCTCGCCGGAGAGGGCGGTGCCGATCAGGGCGTGTATTCGGACGAAGCGGCCTTCCTTATTCATCGCGCCGTCGATGTTCTGCATCAGCAGCGGGACGATGTCGACGATCTCGACCATCGCGCCGGAGTTGGCGCGCAGCTGGTTGGTGACGTTGGTCAGACCGGTCAGCGAGGTGGACAGCTCGTCGGCGTGCTCGCCGAAGGTCGTCGAGGTGTTGGCCAGGAACTGGTTGAGCTGGTCCAGGGTGGCTTGCAGGCCGGGAGCCTGTTCGGCCAGCAGCCCCGACATGGCGGTCACCCGGTCGCTGAAATCGCGGACCGACTGGTCGTTGTCGGCCAGCATCGTCGTGAGCTCGTTGAGCTTGATGATGATGTTGGAGATGGCGTCTTTGTTGTCGACACCGACCTTCAACGCCGAGGACAGCGCGTCGAGGGTTTCGCGGATTCGCTGGCCGTTGCCGTTGAGCACCGGGTAGAGCACCCGGCCCGAGAGCGGGCCGAGGCCTTCCTGGCCTTCTTCCGGCTCGAGCGCCGCGGAGAACTGGTCGATGGTCTTGATCATCGTGTCCAGCTCGACCGGCGTTCTGGTGCGCGCTAGGGGCAGGTGCGCACCGGATTTCATGGATTCGCCGCCGGTGAAGGGCGGGGTGATCTCGATGTGGCGGTCGGTGACGATCGAGGGCGAGATGATCGCGGCGATCGCGTCCTTGGGGATCTTCACCTCGCCGTCGATGGTCATGTGGACCTCGACGTAGGTGCCCTTGGGGATGATCTTGTCGACCTTGCCCACCGCGAGACCGAGGACCATGACGTCATTGCCCTCGTACATGCCCGCGATGTTCTCGAAATCCGCGGTGATCTCGGTCGACGGGTTCGGTAGATCGCCGAACCCACCTGGCAGCAGCGAACAGCTGCCCAGTGCCAGCACTGCGGCGCCTGCCATCATCGTCCGCGCGGCTGTTCCGTGTCGCGCCCGCGGTGTCGGCCCGAGCTCGGCAGTAGGGCGTCGCCGGGATGCGGACGGCTCCTCCGTGTGTGCGATGGCGTCGTATTCGGTGGCTTTTCGGTGTGTTCGCACCACGGCTCCTGTTGTTCCGGTCGCCGCGCACAGTCGTCGTGGGCGAAAAGCTGCCCGGCGGTAGAGGTCGAAATCCGGCCCAGCACGGTGGCGGGCCCCGGATCGGGGTTATCGGAGGGTGTCGGTGAAGTCCGTGAGGACGAGCCGGGTGGGCCGGCCATGACCGGGGACGAGCGTGTGCGCCGACTGCCGAGTGAGTGCACGGGCGCTGTCGAGTGTCCGTGTGGCCTCGTGGTTGAACACCGGTGGCAGCAGCTGTGGTCCGGTCCGTCGTGACAGCGGGTGACCGGTCACCAGCGCGTCACCGGAGAACAGGACACCTTCGGAAGGCAGGAGATAGGCGGTGTGCCCGTCGGTGTGGCCGGGCGTCGGCAGGGCGACGAGTCCGCCGGGCAACGTCGACAGGATCGAAGCCCGCGCCGGTGTCGCGGTCGGAACACTGGTGCCGATCCGGCCGTGGACGGCGCGCAGGGTCTGCGACACCCACCGCACCCCGCCGGGCGCGAACAGCGTCCGCACCATCTGCCCCGGCGTGATCTGTTGCAGGTACTCACGTTTGGCGTGCCGGACTTCCTCGGCGCCGGTGTAGACGGGAACGCCGAGGAGTTCGACGAGTCGTGGGACGGCGCCGATGTGGTCCAGATGCGCATGGGTGAGCAGAACGGCGGTGACGTCGGCGAGATCGTGGCCGATGTGGCGAATCGAGTCGAGCACGAGCGGGGTGTCGGCGGGGTATCCGGCGTCGATGACGGTTACCCCGGTGCCGTCGCTGACCAGCGCCCAGTTGACATTCGTTCCGGCGACGACATACACGGAGTCGGAAACCTGATCGATGTTCACGAGTGCGCCCTCACCCTTGGATCAGGTGCTCGATGACACCGATCCCGTCGATCTCCAGCCGCAGGACATCGCCGGGCGCGAGCCATCGGCCCAGTTCCATCCCGCTGCCGCCGGGCAGCGTTCCGGTCGACATCAGCTCACCCGGGAACAGTTGCTCTCCCCGGGACGCATGCGCGATCGCCGCGCCGAGACTGTGGCGCATTCCCTGGGTGCCGGTCCGGGATACGGTGCGCCCGTTGATCTGCACGGATGCGGTGAGCGAGTCGAGCCGGTCGGCCACCGCCGAACCGGCGACCGCCGTCGCCGACATCGAGGTGGCGAAGTGCTTGGACTTCTGTGGCCCGAATCCCGAACGCATTTCGGCCAGCTGGACGTCTCGCGCGGAGAAGTCGTTGATGACGACGACAGCGCCGATCGCGGCGAGTGCTTCCTCGGCGGTCGCATCGCGTAGCGGCGCACCCAGAACGACGCCAAGCTCCAGCTCGAAGTCGAGCGCCGTGCTGTAGCCGGGACCGCTGACCGGGATTCCGGACGGGATCATCGTCGACGCGTTGGACATGTAGTAGATGGGCTGTTCGTTCCAGAGCCGATGGGGCCGATAGGGCGGGAATGTGCGGCGGGTGAGCGTCTCGAACACCTGCCCGAGGCGATAGCCGGCGGGCACGAACCGCCGCGCCATGCCGCGCGCGGCGTCGACAGCGTGCTTCTCGTAGAGCATGAAATCGCGAAACGACACCGGACAGACGGGCAGGACACAGGCACCGTCGGGAACGCCCAACAGCTCGTACCGGGAGATCTCGTACTCCTCGGTGAAGGCCGCCGGGACGACGAACGAAGGCACAGAGCCATCGATCGCCGACCACCCTGCACCCGTGTCGGCGTGCAGCGTGATCCGACGTGTTGCGCGGTCGAGAATCCGGCGGATCCGGGGGAGTGGCTGATGCACCGGATCAGCACCCCACGCTCTGCCGGACGACCAGGTGCTCGCGAAGGAATCGCACCGACAGCGCGCTCCACTGTTCGCCGTGCCCCATCGCGCAGTGGTCGTCGTCGGCGTAGAGCACCAGCTGTGCCTGGGGCGCCCCGATGGCGATGTCGATGGAGTCCTGGGTGCTCAGCAGAGTGTCGTCGGCGCCGTTGATGACCAGGAGCGGAATGTCGATGTGCCGGTACAGGTGGGCCAGCGACAGCTTTCGCAGCTTGCCCGCCATCTCGTGGATGCTCGCCGATCCTGTCGCGTTGCGCAGTGTCGACACCATGATCTCCGGAAGACCCAGCGCCGCAGCCGATGTGAAACTGCGATGCGCGGGAGCGCCGTTGGCGACCGCGACCGAGATCTGCGGATCGACCGCGGCCATCCGGGTCGCCCAGTAGGCCCCGAAACTGACGCCCAGCATCCCGATGCGATCACTGTCCACCCGCGGATCCGCGGCGAGGTACTCGACGACCGCCGAGTACACCCGCTCCGCGTCGGGAGCCAGCGGCTGCCGGTAGGAATAGGTGCCGGGCATCTCCATGACGAACAGGGCCATTCCGGCATGCCGATGGGTCAGCATCGGCAGCATCAGCTCCGCGAGAGTTCCCTCGACACCATTGCTGCACAACACGATCGGCATCTCGGCGGCACCCGGAACGAGCGGGAACATCAGGTACCCGCGGACCACGTCCCCACCCGGGACCGGAATGCGCACCGGCTCGATGGACACATCCATCGCCGGAGCCAGACAGGTGAGGACGAGTTCGGCCAGCCGGTGCGACCGCTCGTAGGCCGTCAACCGGCGCGGTGTCCAACCCGGCCACGCGGCGACGAATTCGTAGACCATCGCCTTGATCAGGCCGTCCAGCGCGATGGCTGGTTGCGCTGAATCGGGGTGCTCGGCGCAGAATTTCGCGACCGCGTCCGGGTCGGCCACCGGGCCCCGGTCCGCGAGCAGGGATACCGCCGGTGACAATCGCGCACCCAGCGCTTCCCGCATCCCGCTGTCGGTGGTCGCGAGCAGTTCGTCGGTACCCGGAATGCCGAGCTGTGCCAGCGCTTCGTTCGCGTCGGCCACGTGCCGCTCGGCGATGGCCTGCCAGTAGGAGGTCCATCGCGCGTCGTCGAAGGACCGGCATTCGTCCAGCTGGGCGCGGAACTTTTCGTCGGCGATCCCGCCCAGATGGGTGAACCGATCGGCGAACAACGCGGGCAGGAACGGAGCAGGGCCGACCCGGCGGGTCGCGTACTCGGTAGTTCTGGTCAGTGCGCACGCGCTGACCAGCACCTTCTTCGCCCATGCTGACAACGATGTCATCGGTGAACCCTTCCGTCCGACGGCTAGCTCAGAAAAGCAGAACTTTCTGCTTCAGTGAGCCTAAGCCGCTCCGGCAATCAAAAGCAAGGGAATCTGCTTTAAGCTCGAGAGGTGACCACGACAGACGAAGATGCGCCGCAGCGGCGACCGGGGGGCCGGTCGGCGCGCGTTCGCGAGGCGGTCCACCAGGCGGTGCTGGACGCGATCATCGAGCACGGCGTCGATCGGGTCGGGATTCCCGACATCAGCCGCCGGGCCGGGGTCCGGGACAGCTCCATCTACCGGCGGTGGGGTAGTCGCGAGAACCTGCTCCTCGACGTGCTGCTCGAATACAGCCGGCGAGTTCTTCCCGTGCCCGATACCGGCACGTTCCGGGGTGACCTCGCCGCGTTCGCCACCGAACTCGCGGCCTATCTCGAGACGCCCCTGGGCGGCGGTCTGTCTCGCGCGCTCGCCTATGTCACCGATACCGAGGACATGGCCGAAGCGCGCGATGCGTTCTGGGACAGTCGATTCCTCGCGGTGCGGCCGCTGTTCGATCGTGCTGTCGAACGCGGTGAGATTCCCCCGGACACCGACATGCGGTTCGCTCTCGATCTGCTCATCGGGCCACTGCATCTCCGCACGACGCTCACTCGCCGGCCGGCCGGTGCCGACTTCGTCGACCAGCTGGCGGCCCATGTGGTGCGGGCGCTGCGGCCCGGCGCAACCGAGCGCGCTGCCGGTGAGTAGGGAACCGGGCTACCTTCGGCCGGTGCCGACACCTGCCGCCCCAGGCGGTCATGACGCGCATAATGGCAGGGTGCGCTATGAGGAACTCGCCGACGTCCCGTGTTCGATCACGCGGCCGCTGGTGATCTTCGGGGACCGGTGGACATTGCTGGTGCTCAAGTACTGCTTTGCCGGGGTGCGGCGGTTCAACGCGTTTCAGAGTGCGCTGGGGATCTCACGGAGCCGGTTGCAGGATCGGCTGGATCGGCTGATCGAGCACGAGATCCTGGTGAAGCGGCCCGCCGAGGACGGCGCGTACGAGGAGTACCGGCTGACCGAGAAAGGTCACGCCATCTACCCGATCCTGATGGCGATCCGGGACTGGGGCGATGCGTACATGGCACCGGACGGCCCACCGGTGCGGTACCGGCACAAGGGCTGCGGCGGCGAAGCCCACGCACACCTGACCTGCGACAAGTGCGAATCCGAAGTCGCCGCACGAGACATCGTGCCCGAACCGGGCCCCGGCCTCACCTCGACTTCCCGTTCCGCCTGAGGCAATCACCTGGACGGACGATCACCACGCTCTGGTGTGAGTATCGGCCGAGAGCCGGCCTGCGTCAGAGCGTGGTGATCTTGGTTCGAATCAGCTGGTGTGCCAGGTGATCTGGTTGTCCAGGGGGGCGCGGGTGGTGCGGAAGGTGTTGATCGGGTGGTCGGGGTCGGGGTAGCCGAAGGAGACTCCGAAGACGACCTTGCGGTGGGTGGGGAGGTCGAAGTGGGCGCGGAGGAACGGGGAGTAGGAGGCCAGGGCGGCTTGGGGGGCGGCGGCGAGGCCGAGGGCTTGGGCGCCGAGGAGGAAGGATTCGAGCCAGAGGCCGCAGTCGATGGCGCCGTAGATGCCGAGGTCGGCTTCGGAGGTGACGATGGCGACGTGGGGTGCGTCGAAGAATTCGAAGTTGCGGACCATCTGGCGCATCGTCTTCTCGTGGTCGCCCTTGGCGATGCCGACGCTGTCGTAGAGCTGGAAGCCGCACTCGCGCCTGCGGTCGCGGTAGACACCCGCGTATTGGGCGGGGAATTCGAAATCCGGTGCGGTGCCGTTGGTCTGGATGTGGGTGAGCAGTTCCTTGCGGAACCGCTCGGTGCCTTCGCCCGCGGTGACGACGACCTGCCACGGCTGGGTGTTGCACCACGACGGGGTGCGCTGGGCGAGGGTCAGCAGTCGTTCGATGGTCGCGCGGTCGACCTCGTCGGGGCGGAATTGCCTGCAGGTCCAGCGCTCGTCGGCCAGGCGCTGGAGCGCGGCGAAATCGCTGCTGTCGTGGTCGGTCGGCGCCATCGTGCAGCTCCCTGTGTCGGTCTCATTTTGAGACCAGGTTAGCAGCCGGTCCGGATACGCGGAACCCGCCGGCACCCACGAAAATCGGGTGCCGGCGGGCTCGGGGTGAGTCAGGCGCGCCGTCGGGCAACCGCCCAGATCGCCACACCGATGCCGACCAGCACGACCACACCGACACCGATGCCGACGATGGCCGCCCACGGCGTCGCCGAGTCCGAACCATGCACGGCGACAGGCTTTTCCGCGCCCGGCGAGGACTGCTCACCGAGGACGTCGGCGCCACCGGTCACATAGGTCGGCCCGGCTTCGACGGCCCCCGCGACGGTGACGTCGAGTTCGATCGGCGTTGGCGGCATCGTGTCGGCGCCGATCGGCAGACCGACCTTGACCGCGAGGTAATGCCACCCGGCCACCGACTGACGCCGCATCTCCGTCTCGGCCGCGTCCCGGTTGGCGTACCGGATCGGCACCGACGCCACGGTCAGATCCGTGGTGGTCTTGCCGGTGTAAGCCGAAGTGTCGGAGTCGATCTCGCGGCCCAGCGGCGAGAACAGCGTGGTCTCGACATTCGTGGCGGCGGTGTAGCCCGCTCCACCGGTTTCGGCGAAGCGCACCCGGTAGGCCAGGCCCTGTCCCCAGTCGAGCCGCACGCGGTAGAAGACGTACTCGCCGGACTGCAGCGTGTCGGTGTAGCGGCCGCTGCCTTCCAGCGTCGCGGCGACGGTGAACGAGCCGCCGCCGCTGATCGGCTCGGCCGCACCGCCGGGATCGGTGAAGGTGGTCTTCGTCGAGACCGCGGCGGCGCCGGGATCGGTGACGCCCGGTTCGATGCCGACGAGAATCTCGAGCGGCAGCCGCGCGGGCGCGCCCTCCGGTGCGATGTCCCAGTTCATCTCGAAGTAGTAGCGGCCGCCGCCCTTGCACGTGTCCGAGCTGCCACCGCTGGGCTGCTCGGCCGCGCCCTGGAAGGTGCTCGCGACGGTGAGCGCGACGCCATCACTGGTTCTGGTTTCGAGCTCGCGTTCGCGGGCGCCGCAGTCCGTGCCGTCGCGACCGTAGACGCGCAGCTCCAGCACACCCATGTCGTCGGTGATGGATACGCCGGTCGCGCGCGGGAACGAGACGATCCCGGTGAAGTACGCGGTCGCGCCCGCCGGCACATCCACCGCGTAGAACCGTTTCTCCTGCTGACCGATGGTGTCGAGGTATTGACCGGGCTCGGCGACCGGCGCGGTCCGGTAGCTGTCGGTGCCGGTGATCGGGGTGCCGGTGGCCTGGTAGTTGCGCAGGGCCGCCGAACTGACGCGCGGCAGAATGCGTTCCAGCGCCGCACCGTCGGCCGCGTCACTGTAGCTGCCGCCGGTCGCCTGTGCCATGCAGGTGAGCTGGGCGCGGGCCTTGTCGTCGACGGCGAAACCGATCGAGTGCACGACCAGGTCGACACCCTTGCGCTTCAGCTCCTTGGCGACCTCGCACGGATCGGGCGGCGCGCAGGTGTCGTCACCGTCGGAGACAAGCACGATCGAGCGCGGACCCGAGGACGGCAATGCCTCGGCGGCCTGGCGCAGCGCGGTGCCCATGGGGGTCCACCCGCGGGCCTGGATGCCGTCGACGGCGCTGGTGAGCGCGGGCTTGTCGATGGTGCCGGGCTGCCGCAAGATCTGGACGTCGCGGCAGCCCGCGGCCTTGTCGGCCTCGTCGTTGCTGGTACCGGTGCCGTAGGTGGCGAGCCCGACCTTGGCTTCGGCCGGCGCCGAGTCGACGAAGGTGCGCACGGCCTTCTTCGCGGAATCCATCATGGTGGCGCCTTGGTCGGGGCGCTGCATGGACCCGGACGCGTCCAGGATGAGCATGGTCGGTGCGTACTGCGCCGGGTCGGCGTGCGCCGTAGCCACGGGGAGCAGGGTGAGCGCTGTGGCGGTCAGTGCCGCGGCCAGCGTCCGGAATCTCGACATCGTCCTCGAACTTCATCACTCGGAATGAAACCGGACAGACGATACAGACTGGTCAGGGTCGGTGGTAACCCCAAAATCGGTGGCACAAGCGACCGTTTGCCGGACGAAATGATGTAGTGGCAGGTAACGATCGGTTTTTCGCGCGGATCCCCGTCCACGGCCTCGCGCCTGCTGCACGACAACGGCCTCCAGGGGCACAATCGAGCGCATGGCTTCGCAGGCCCGGGACGCGCAGGAGCGCAAACGGCACGGCAGGCACTACACCCCGCCCGCCCTCGCGCGGTTCCTGGCGCGGCGGGCGCTACTGCACGCGCCACACACCGGTGAGCTGCGCGTGCTCGACCCGGCTTGCGGTGACGGCGAGTTACTCCTCGCGGTGCGCCGGGAGGTCGCACCGGACGTCACGGTACGGCTGACCGGCTACGACCTGGACCGGCGGGCCGTCGCCGAAACGGCCGAGCGTGCCGCCGCCGAAGGCATCGAGATCGAGTGCCGGGCAGGCGATTTCCTCGCCGCGTCGGCACGCATCACCGACGGTTCGTTCGACCTGGTCATCAGCAATCCGCCGTATGTGCGGACCCAGCAGCTCGGCGGTGCGACGGCACAGCTGCTGAGCAAGCAGTTCGGTCTGCGCGGGCGCATCGACCTCACCCATCCGTTCGTGGCGATCGCGCCCCGGCTGCTCGCCGCCGACGGCGTCCTCGGATTGCTCTGTGCCAACCGGTTTCTCACCACCAGAGCGGGTGCGAATCTGCGCCGGATCCTCACCAGCGAGCTGCATCCGGCCGAGCTCTACGACCTCGGCGACACCAAGCTCTTCGCGGCCGCGGTGCTGCCCGCTATCACGGTCGCCACGCGCGCGCCCACGGAATACGACTGCCGGTATGTCTCGGTCTACGAAGAACCCGGCGCCGAACCCGACTGCACCACCGACTTGTTCGATGCGCTGGCCGGGGACACCGCCTGCCTGGTCGGCGACGGCGGACGGGTGTTCGCCGTCGAGGTGGGCGTGCTGTCCACCGGATCGGATGCCGGGACGGTCAGCGCACGGCCGCAGCGAATGCCGTCGACGGGCGGGCCGAGCGCGGACGCCGCACCGACCGGGCTCGGTGGACAGTCTCCGGGTCCCGGCGGCGCACGCCCGGGTAGGGACCTTCCGGAGCTCGACGGGGCGATCGCCGCGCAAGCCGCCGCTCGATCCGGCGTGGGCCTGCCGAAGTCCGACCGGCTCGCAGTCGCCGAGATCGGTCGATCCGGCGGGCCTGACCGGGCGGGAGTTGCTCGCCCTGCCCAGTCCGGCGACATCGCCTGGCGCATGTCACGGCCCGCCCTCGACAGCTGGCTCGGCACGATCGCGGACAGCACCTGGCGCACCTTCGGTGACACCGCCCGTATCCGCGTCGGCATCAAGACCACCGCCGACCGGGTGTTCATCTCCGATTGCTGGGACCAGATGGATCCGACCCCGGAACCGGAACTGTTGCGGCAGTTGATCACCCACCACGATCTGCAACCGTGGCGGATCGGGCGCGATCGCGGCACCAGGGTGCTCTACCCCTACGACCTCATGCAGCCGCGCCGCACGCCCGTCGACCTCGCCGAATTCCCCGGCGCCGCAGAGTATCTGCGCTCACACGAGCAGGTGCTGTCCGGCCGCAGATACGTGCTGGACGGCGGCCGGAAGTGGTTCGAGATCTGGGTCCCGCAGCGCCCGCACCTGTGGGGCGCGCCGAAACTGGTGTTCCCCGACATCAGCGAGCGACCCCGGTTCGCGCTCGACCGGTCCGGCGCGGTGGTCAACGGCGACTGCTACTGGATCTCGCTCACCGATCTCGGAACCGGCGCGCAGGCGACCGATCTCGCGTATCTGCTGATGGGCGTCGCGAATTCGGCGCTGGGACTGCGGTTCTACGACGCGGTGTGTGGCAACCGGCTGTATTCGGGGCGACGGCGCTGGATCACCCAGTACGTGGCCCGGCTGCCACTGCCCGATCCGGCCAGTCCCGCGTCGGCCGAGATCGTCGGGCGGGTGCGGGCCGTGCTGGAAGACGGTGTCCCCGTGGCGGAGGCGAACATCGACGAGGCCGTCGCCGCCGCGTTCGGGGTGCCCGGCGCTCAGTGAGCGACGCGGATGCCGACCATCGGTAGCAGGGTGCGGCGGGCGAAGTCGCGGCCCGCCGCCGGGTCGTCGAGGGGGATGAGACCGTCCGGGGTGAGCGCCAGCGAGAGCGCGAGCCGCGCCATGATCTCGGCGACCAGGTCGGGATCGAAGTCGGGGACCGTCGCGCCCGCCTGCAATTCGCGCAGCTTGTCGGCGAGATAGGCGCGCCCGACCGCGAGGATCGGGCCCGCTTCGGTGGTGAGCCTGGGCAGGATGATCTCCGGTTCGGTACCGAGCAGCCTGCGCAGCAGCTCGTTGCCCGCGATGGTCGTCACGAACGCGACGAAGATCTCGACGAGCTGTTCGCCGGGCTCGGTGACCGCGCGCACCCGCTCGTCGATCTCGGTGACATAGCGCTGGGCCTCCCGCACGCCCACCGCTTCGACCAGGTCGTTCTTGGATTCGTAGCGCCGGTACAGGGTGGCGGGGCTGATGCCTGCCCGCCGGGCGATCTCGCCCATACTCGTGCGTTTGATGCCGAAGTCGAGAAACGCCGACAGCGCGCTGTCGAGCAGCTTCTCCCCGTCGGTGACGGGTTTTTCCAGTATCCGCGCGAGGATGGACGAGACGGTAGGCATCGTCCCATTATCCTTGTGGCGGCAGATCCAGGGCGACCATCTCCTGCTCGATCGCATTGGCCGCGAAGTGGACCCCGCGAGAACGTAATTCGTGAACCCGGCACTGGAGTGCCTCGATTCCGCCGGGCTGGGCGGCGATATCGGCCACGCTGAGCCGTCCCCCTGCTCGGTGCACACCGGAATGCATGTATGCCACCGTGATACCTCCTACCTCGCGTATCCGGTGCCGGCCGCCACACTCTATGGCCGGACGCAATACGCAGGGCAAATGCTATCAGGTATCCCAACTGGTCACTTGCTCAGTGTGATGACTCACAACACCTCGGCCGTACGATGCGCCGCCAGATTGTGCACATAGACGGCCGCGTTGAGCTTGATTCCGTCCTGCTGCGCCTCGGTCAGTTCCTTGCGTACCTTGCCGGGGACGCCGGCCACCAGCGAGCCGGGCGGAATCTGCGCACCCTCGGGGATCAGGGCATTGGCCGCGATCAGGCTGCCCGCGCCGATCACCGCGCCGTTGAGAACGGTCGCGCCCATGCCGACCAGCACGTCGTCGCCGATGGTGCAGCCGTGCAGAATCGCGTTGTGTCCCACCGAGACTCCACTGCCGACGGTGAGCGGGAAACCGGGGTCGGCGTGCAGGACGCAACCGTCCTGGATATTGGTGCGCGCGCCAAGAGTGATCTGCTCGAGGTCGCCGCGCAGCACAGCCGAATACCAGACGCCGACCTCGGCGGCCAGGCTCACCCGCCCGATGACGGTCGCGTTCGGCGCGATCCAGGCAGTGTCGTCGATTTCCGGCGCGAACCCGGACACCTTGATGATCATGCGGTGATTATTGCGCCGCCCCGCGGAACTGGGCGCGGTGGGCCGCCGGACTGGTGCCGAGCATGCGATGGAAGTGGTGGCGCAGGATCACCGCGCTGCCGAAACCGGTGTCGCGCGCGATCCGGTCGACGGTCTCGTCGGTCGACTCCAGCAGCAGCCGGGCATGGTCGGTGCGCTGCTGCAACAGCCACTGCTGCGGGCTGGTGCCGGTGCGTTCGCGGAATCGCCGGGTGAAGGTGCGCCGCGACATGAGCGCCGCGCGCGACCAGATGTCGAGATCGATCCCCGTGCCGAGGTGGGTGCGCGCCCACACCATCGCCTGCTCGATCGGGTCTGCGGTGTCCTCGTCGGGGACCGCGACCGGGATGAACTGGGCCTGCGAACCATTGCGATGCGGCGCGGTGACCAGCGCGCGGGCGAGCTCGGTGGCCGCGCGGGCGCCGAGGTCGCCGCGGACGATGTGCAGGCAGCAGTCCAGCGCGGCGGCGACGCCCGCGGAGGTGATCACGTCGCCGAGGTCGGTCCACAGGGTGTCGGCGCGCACCCGGACTCGCGGATAGGCGCGGGCCATGGCCTCCGCGGCGGCCCAGTGCGTGGTGAGTTCGCGGCCGTCGGCCAGGCCCGTCGCCGCGATCGCCCAGGCGCCGAGGCACAGCCCGACCAGCCGGGCGCCGTTCGCGTGCGCGGTGTGCACCGCGTCGTTCAGGCCGGGGGAGACGTCCAGATCGCGGAGCCAGCCGGGGAAGACCACCAGCTCGGCCGCGGCGACGGTATCGAGATCGTGGTGCACGGTGATGTCGAAACCCGCTGCGGTGGACAGGGTTCCGGGCTGCTCGGCGCACACCCGCACGTCGTAGGGTGACACGTCGTCGACGCCGGTGCCGGAGCGGCCGAGTACCAGCGTGGGCACCGCCAGATGGAACGGGCTGATCCCGTCGAACGCGATGACCGCCACCGAGCGCATGGCCTGATCTTAGCGATGAGTGGCCTGCAGGCCACTGTCGTGGGGTGCCGCGGTCGGCGAAAGTTGTCGGGATGACCGAGTTGACGATCGCGCCTGGCGGCTGAGAGCTGCGTCCTCGGCTTGTTGTCTGTGTTAACGGCGGCACCATACGAAACGATTGGTTTCGAAACGCATAGTTTCGTAACCCGCGCCCGATCCACCGGGCGCGGGTTCCCTGACTGCAGGAGATGAGTTGCTGAAGAAACGAATGAGCGGCCGGTCGCGCACGCTGGTGCGGGTGCTGCTGGCCCTGGTCGCGCTGGTGC
The DNA here is from genome assembly GCF_053608285.1 of Nocardia sp. NPDC055053. Taxonomy (NCBI): domain Bacteria; kingdom Bacillati; phylum Actinomycetota; class Actinomycetes; order Mycobacteriales; family Nocardiaceae; genus Nocardia; species Nocardia sp. NPDC055053. Next base: position 35,258 of record NZ_JBSGVD010000046.1, read on the forward strand.
TGGCGCTGACCGCGTGTTCGTCGAACGGGTCCGGTTCGGGTGGGCCGGGGTCGAGTTCGGTGTCCAAGACCTCGGTCGCCACGACGACGCCCGCGACGAGTTCGGTGACGCCGTCCGCGAATCCGGGCGCACCCGGTGACGGGGCGTCGGGCAACGGCGGCCAGTCGGCGCCGGAGTCGTCGTGGTACCACTCGCCCACGCAGGCACCGGAGTCGTCGTGGTACCACTCGCCGACGCAGGAGCCGCCGCCGGGATACAACTGTGTGCCCGGCCCGGATTGCGGCACGGACAGCTGCGGACACAACGAATGCGGATTGCCGCCGGGCCACACCTGCATGCCGGGTCCGGATTGCGGCACCGACAACTGTGGCCCCGGCCAGTGCGGCGAAACACCGCCGACGACCACCGTCGCGCCACCGGCGACGACACAGCCGGTGACGACCACGCCGGCGGCAAGCTCCGCCCCGCCGCCCGCGACGACCACCACCGGCGCCGCTCCCGCGGCGGCATCGGTGACACCGTCACCGTGAACCTGGCTCCGACACGCGATGATCCAACCGGCTGACTCCTGTCGATGGGAGTCCTAAGCTGGCGCAATGACGGGAACAGGCGGAACGGTCGGTGTGCCGGCGGAGGTCAAACCGCAGGAGTTCCGGGTGGCGCTCACCCCGGCGGGCGCCACCGAACTGGCCGCCCACGGGCACGAGGTGCTCGTGCAGGCCGGTGCCGGAACAGGTTCGGGATTCGGCGACGAGGACTATCTCGCCGCCGGCGCCAGGATCGTGCCGGACGCCGATGCGGTCTGGGCCGAGGCCGGGCTGATCCTGAAGGTGAAAGAGCCCATCGCGCAGGAGTATTCGCTGATGCGGCGCGGCCAGGTGCTGTTCACCTATCTGCACCTGGCCGCGTCGAAGGAATGCACCGACGCGATCCTGGACTGCGGGATCACCGCGATCGCTTACGAAACGGTGCGGGCCGCGGACGGTTCGCTGCCGCTGCTCGCGCCGATGAGTGAGGTCGCGGGCAAGCTCGGTACCCAGGTGGGCGCCTATCACCTGATGGCGCCCATGGGCGGCGAGGGCACGCTGCTCGGCGGGGTCCCCGGCGTGCGCCCGGCCGATGTGGTGGTGCTCGGCGGCGGCGTCGCGGGGACCAACGCGGCGAGCGTCGCGGTGGGGATGGGCGCCAGGGTGAGCGTCCTCGATACCAATCTGGCGCGGTTACGCGAGCTCGACGCCCGCTTCGCGGGCCGGGTCGGCACCCTCGCCTCGCACGCGCTCGAGATCGAAAAGGCCGTGCTCGCCGCGGATCTGGTGATCGGGTCGGTGCTGGTGCCCGGCGCCAAGGCGCCCAAGCTGGTGTCCGACGAGCTCGTCGCGGGGATGCGTCCCGGTTCGGTGCTCGTCGACATCGCCGTCGACCAGGGTGGTTGCTTCGCCTCCACCCGGCCGACGACGCACGCCGATCCGACCTTCCCCGTGGCGAATTCGCTGTTCTACTGCGTCGCGAACATGCCCGGCGCGGTGCCGCACACCTCCACCGTTGCGCTCACCAACGCCACCCTGCCGTTCGCGATCGCGATCGCCGACAAGGGCTGGCGTGGTGCGTGCACCGCCGATCCCGGACTGGCTGCCGGGCTCACGGCCGTCGACGGAAAACTGCTGTCGTCCGAAGTGGCCGCGGCGCACGGGTATTCGCTCGGCGTCTGAGCTTCTACTCGCCGGCGCCCAGGTACCAGTCCGGTGCGCCCTCGGTCGGCAGGTCGTGCAGCTTGTCGGGGTTGCGGACGATGTTGATCGCGACGATGCGGCCGGAGTCGACGACGAACGAGAAGACGCCGGTGTTGGCGCCGTCGAACACCACCAGGCCGGGCGCACCGTTGACCAGGACCGCCCGGCCCCACGCCCCGGACGCCGACGGCGCGTGGTACCAGCCCAGCAGCGCCTTGGCGATGAGCTCGGCGCCGCGCAGCGGCTGGCGGATGGCGGGCACCTTGCCGCCACCGTCGGCGGTGAGCACCACGTTCTCGTCGAGGACGCCGAGCAGCGAGCTCAGATCACCCGAGCGCCAGGCCAGGGAGAACGCCGAGACGACCTTCTCCTGTTCGGCGGGCGAGGCGGGGAAGCGCGGGGTGCCGGACTCCACGTGCTTGCGGGCGCGGGAGGCGAGCTGACGGACGGCGGCCGGGGTGCGGCCGACGACCTCGGCGACCTCGGGGCCGGTCATACCGAACACGTCCTGCAAGACGAAAGCCGTTCGCTCGGCCGGGGACAGCGATTCCAGCACGACCAGCAGCGCGGTGGTGACCCGTTCGTCCTGGGAGATCCGGTCGGCCGGGTCGTCCCAGGTGGTGACCTCCGGTTCCGGCAGCCATTCACCGACGTACTGTTCGCGGCGGGCGCGCGCCGAACCGAGGTGATCGAGGGCGAGCCTGCCGGTGACGGTGGTCAGCCAGGCGCGCAGGTTGTCGATCTCGCCCGCCTTGCCCGCCTCGTGGTGGCGTTGCAGGCGCAGCCACGCGTCCTGCACCACGTCCTCGGCGTCGGTGAGGCTGCCGAGCGTGCTGTAGGCGAGGCGGCGCAGGTAGGGGCGGTGTTCCTCGAAGCGGCGGGCCAGTTCGGCCTGGTCGAGCTGCTGGGATGCGTCGGTCATCGTTGTTCGCCGTTCGGTCGTCTGGCCCGGTGTGGGCGAGTGTATGAGGGTCGTCGCAGAGATGACGAATCAGCGGAGCCGGGTGTGACATTCCCGCTGTCGGCTACCCTCGGCCGGGTGCAGAAGGGGACATCGACCGCGGTCGGGCTGATGCTGGGATTCGCGCTCGACCGAGTGTTCGCCGATCCGCGCCGCTGGCATCCGGTTGCCGGATTCGGCTCAGCGGCAGCGGCTTTGGAACAGGTGACCTATGCCGACGATCGGCGTGCCGGTGTGGTGCACGAGGTTGTCGCGGTGGGTTCGGTGGTCGGGATCGGGGTGCTGGCCGCGCGCGGCGGTGTGCTCGCGACCGCGCTGGCCACGTGGACCGCCCTCGGTGGACGCAGCCTGGCGCGGGCCGGGCAGGCGATGGCCGAGCGGCTCGACGCCGGGGACATCGACGGTGCCCGGGAGCTGCTGCCCTCGCTGTGTGGGCGTGATCCGTCGGTGCTGGACGCGGACGGATTGGCCCGCGCGGCGCTGGAATCGGTCGCCGAGAACACCGCCGACGCGACTGTCGCGCCGCTGCTGTGGGGTGCTGTCGCCGGGGTGCCGGGGCTGCTCGGGTACCGGGCCGTCAACACGCTCGACGCGATGGTCGGCTACCGCAACGAGCGGTACCTGCGGTTCGGATGGGCCGCCGCGAGGACCGATGATCTGGCGAATGTCGTTCCCGCCCGGGTCACCGGACTGATCACGGCCGCGCTCGCGCCGCTGGTCGGTGGGACGCCCGCCGCCGCGTGGCGGGCGTGGCGGCGGGATGCGGCCAAGCACCCGAGTCCGAATGCCGGGGTCGTGGAAGCGTCCATGGCCGGTGCCCTCGGTGTTCGGCTCGGCGGGCGAACTCAGTACCGGCACGGTGCGGAACTGCGGCCGACGCTCGGGGATGGGCCCGCGCCGACTACTGCGGATTTGCGGCGGGCCGTGCGGATGTCGGAAGCGGTGCAGGTGGGGGCGCTGGTGGTGTCGGTGGTGGTTGCGGGGGTGCGCCGGCGGCGGTGACATGGTGGCTGCGTCGGTGCTCCGGCAGGGGTGAGGATGCGGCTAGGACTTGGTGTTCGGTGGTCCCAGGACGGTATGCGCTGTGTTTTTGGCGCGCTGGCGCGCGCGTGTTCGCGGCCCCTTATGTCCCGCCGATGAGATGCCGGTGCTTGCGCCGTAGTCGCTTGCGCAACGGCCTCTCAT
>NZ_JBSGVD010000047.1:0-38674 GCF_053608285.1 Nocardia sp. NPDC055053
CGGCCACCGTGCTCCGGTGGCCGGACCTACCTGCGCGAGATCGAGACGGCTAGAGGCACTCACCCGCCGTGAGTTCGGCTTCCGCCACCGCGGTGAGTTCGATGGTCTCGCCGAAACCCTCGTGCAATTCCGCGAGCGTTTCACCACTCGCATCGGCGGCAAGGGCGCAACCGATGAGATCCTCGGTTACTTCGACGGCGGTGGCGTCGGAGGCCGGAGCGGCCGGTGCGACCGGGGCAGCCGGTGCGACCGGGGCCGCCGGAGCAGCCGGGGCGGGGGCGGCCGGGTCAGCCTGGGCCGGGGCAGCGGGGGCGGGGGCAGCGGGGGCGGCTTGCGCCATTCCCACGCCGAAAACCGATACAGCGGCAAAAGCGACAGCGAATGTGCTGGTCTTGATGAATCGCATTTGTGCTCCTCAAATTTGTAGTCGTGTACTACATCTCGGAGACCTGCGTACTTGCAGCAAGTACTTTAAACACGATGCCGAATTCGGTCAACTCCCCTACACAAATTTATTTCCGGAAAGAGGCCGATATATTCACCAATCGACGGGGATTTCGGCAGGCATGATCGCCATTCGGTGTGGATGCCAGGGCACCTGCGCCATCGGCACCGTCAGCCGAATTCCGGGCAGGCGGTCGAGCAGGACCCGGAACGCGGTGTCGGACTGGCGGCGGACCACGTGCGCACCGGGGCAGTGGTGCCGACCGTAGCCGAAGCGCAGATGCGGGTTGGGTGTGCGGGCCGGGTCGAAGACCTCGGGATCGGCGAACGCGGCCGGGTCGACGTTGACCGCGTCCAGCGACAGCAGCACCAGGTCGCCTTCCGCGACGGTCACCGAACCCAGCTCCGCGTCCCGGGTCACGTAGCGCGGGATCGCATTGCCGAGGACGACGCTGCACCGCAGCAACTCCTCGACGCAGTGCGGCATCGTCTCCGGGCGGGCACGCACCGTGTCGATCACTTCGGGCCGCTGGAGGAGGTTGAGCGCCGCGACCCCGAGGAAGCTCGCGAAATCTTCGTAACCGCTGACGAACAGGACCGCGACGATGTTCGCCAGCTGATGGTCCGTCAGCCCGTGCTGCCGGGCGTTGAGATCGGCGAGGCGGTCCGCCAGTCCGCGCGGCTCGCCGGGGCGGCGGGAAGCCATGTGCTCGTGCGTATAGGTGCGGATCTCGGCCCAGTTGCGGGCGAGCTCGTCCGGGGAATACGTCACCATCGTCAGGTCGATATCGGCTCTTTCGGCGAGCCACCGGTGGTCGGCGAAGGGCAGGCCGAGCAGGCGGCACAGGCACTGCGCGGCGACCCATTCCGCGAAGTGCCGCTGCAGATCGCCCGCGGGACCCTCCCGGACCATGGCGTCGAGGCCCTCCCCGGTGATCTCGGCGACCCAGCCGTCGGGGAGATCGGGTTGATGGCGGCCGAGAGCGTGGAGCACCTCGTCACGCAGCCCGGCCCGGTGGAGGTGGTTCATCGCGTCCAGCAGCTCCGGTGCCAGGATCGGGGCGTCCTGCGCCGGACTGTCGGCCTCGGCCAGCACGGAGCGGGCGAACGCGCGGTCCCGCAGTACGTGCTTGGTCAGCTCGTAGCCGGTGACCAGCCACGCCTCGCCACCGGAGTTGGTGCCGACCCGGGCCACGGGGCATCGGCGTTGCAAGTCGGTGAGTTCGGGGGCGAGACGGTCGCCCTTGGTGCTGAACGGATAGCGGTAGTCGACGGTCACGGCGTACAGGCCTCTCTCTCGACGTCGTCGGTGGGGCGTTCGCATCGTTCACCAGCGCACGGGAAGCTGTGCCGGGGCGCGCAGTGGGGTCGACTCGTCCCAGGGAATCGAATCGGCCGGGACCGCGAGCTCGATGCCGGGCAGCCGTTCCAGCAGCACCTGGATCGCGGTGGCGAGCTGCAGCCGCGTCAGGTGTCCGCCGGTGCACGCGTGCGGGCCGTGCCCGAACGCGACGTGCGCGTTGGGCGACCTGCTCAGGTCGAGGCGGTCGGGGTCGGCGAACGCCGCGGGATCGCGGTTGGCCGACGCCGGTACCGGGACGACCGCGTCCCCGGCGCGAATGTGCTTGCCGTGCAGCGTGAAGTCCTCGTTCGCGACGAGGATGTTGATGGCGTTCATCAGCGGCACGTACCGCAGCAATTCCTCTACCGCCGTACCGATCCCGGACGGCTCGTCGCGCAGCCGCCGCAGCGCGCCGGGGTGGGTGAGCAGGGCGAGCAGAGCGTTGCCCGTGTGCTGCATGGTGGTCTTGTAGCCGGCCATGAGCATCGTGACGACGAAGCTGACGACGTCGTCGCGGGTCAGTTCGCTACCGGGAGAACGGCTCCGGGCGAGGAGCAGCCGGATGTAGTCCTCGCCCACGTCCTCCCGCTCCTTGCGGTCGATGAGCGCGGTCGCGTAGCCCTGCAGCGCGGACAGGGCCGCCAGCACCTCCGGCATCGGCACCCCTGACGCGCCGAGCAGGGTGAGCGTGTGCGGGAGATAGATGTCGCGGTCCTCGTGCGGCAGGCCGGTCGTCTCGCACAGCACCCGCAGCGGCAGCGGGTCGATGTAGGAGGCGACGAGATCCGCTGTGCCGTCGACGGACCCCGCCACCATCGTGTCGATCAGTTCCGCCGCCATCGCCCGGATCCGTGGCCTCATCGGCTCCAGCCGCCGCCGGCCGAACAGCGGCAGGACGGCGTGCCGCACCCGCTCGTGGTGCTCGCCGGTCATTTCCAGAAATGTCGGCAGGCAGGGCGGCGGCGCGGTGTCGCCTGCGCGCAGCGGCCAGGCGGACAGCAGCGGGCGCTCGAGCCGGGGATCGGCGAACGCGGCGCGCACATCGGCGTACCGGCTGAGCAGCCAGGCCATCTCGCCGTTGGGCAATCGTGTTCGGACAACCGGTGTTTCGACGCGCAGCCGGGCGTAGGCGCACGGCGGTCCCGCGCTGCCGGGCTCGACGGCAGGGACTCCGGCGAGGGTGCCGCTCATCGGCAGGCCACCGACGACTCGGCGGCGGGGCTGGCCAGGTAGCCGGAGGCGAGCAGGTACTCCAGGTAGCGGTCGAGCAGGGCGGAATCGACCGGTGGACAGCGCAGTCCGCTGCCGGACAGCGCCGCCTCGGTGTTGACCCGTCCCAGCACCGGGAACGTGTCCTCGAGGTACATCTCCTTGACGGACATGTCAGCGGTGCGGCTGCGGTCGACGCACAGGGACACGAAAGGGGCTGTCGCGCTGGTCGGATGCTCGGCGACATGGCGCACCAGCTCGTCGACCCACTGCGCGTACGGCAGAGTCCGCAGCACGAAGCCGGCGGCACGCATCCGGGCCAGCATGTCCGACAGCATGGCCGGGCGCGGGTTGGTGAGATGGTGGACCCTGCCCTCGGCAGGCCGGTGGGTGGCGATGTAGACGACGGACTCGGCGAGATGGTCCACGGGCACGAAGTCCAGGGGCAGCTCGATATCCGGGGCGAGCCCGGTCTCGGCGATAGTCTTGAACAGCGAGCAGAGGGCTGTGTCGGTGTTGCACACACCGTGCGTGCGGTCGCCCGTCACCTCGTACGGCCGGTACACCGCGACCGGCAGACCCCGCTGCGCCGCCTGTCGCAGGACGCCCTCGGCGACCCACTTGCTCTCCGCGTAACCCAGGGTGAGCCCGTCCGCGTGCGCCAGCGGGAGATCCTCGGCGACCGCGCGGACCCCGGCCGCGCCGAACCCGGCGACGACGGCGACCGTCGAGAGGAAATGCACCGGCACCCGCCGCGGTGCCGCGATCCGGGCTATCTCCCTGGTACCGCCCACGTTCGCCGCGCGCAACTGCTCATACGGATAGAGGAAGTTGACGTGAGCGCCGTTGTGCACCACCAGATCCAGGGTGCGGGCCAGCGCGTCCGCGTGCGCCTGCGACAGGCCGAGCCGGGGTTCGGTCAGGTCACCGGGAAAGCACTCCACCCGGCGCCAGGCGGCCTCGTCCGGGTGCAATCCATAGCGGGCCAGCGCCGTGCGTACCCGCTGTTCGGCGCGCGGCCGGTCGGCCGCCCGCACCGGGCAGTGCACGCGCGCCGTCGTCGAGCGCAGCAGCCGGTCCAGCAGGAAGGCGCCGACGAATCCCGAGGCGCCCGTGAGCAGTACCTCCCGCGGGGCGTGCGGGCGCGGCTGCGGGCTCTGGACCGGGGGGAGATCGAAGCCGAGCTCGCTCTCCTTCTCGAAGTCGACGACCTGCTCCGGCGCGGTCATGGCGCCCGCGCGCGCCACGTCGACGGCCGCCGCGAAGCCAGCCAGGGTCGGTGTGGCCAGCAGCGCCCTGATCAAGCCGGAGCCACAGGCGGCTTCGAGGTTCAGGACGGCGAGGGTGCGGGTGACCGTCTCGGAGGCGAGCAGGGAATCGCCGCCGAGCAGGAAGAAGTCGTCATGCGGCGCGGGACGCACGCGCAACACTTGGTGCCACACCTGGGTGAGGACCCCGAGCAGGTCATCGGCCGCGGCCTGTTCCACCGTCCCCACACCGGCGACAGCCCGCAGGCTCGCGCGATCCACCTTGCCGCCGCTGGTTACCGGCAGATGGTCGAGGGGCACCAGCAACGGGACCGCCTGCGGCGGAAGCCATCGAGCGCAATACGCGCGCAGTTCCGGCAGGGGCAGCGGGTGGCTCGGCCTGGTCGCGGTGACGTAGGCGGTCAGCGCCCCGTCCGCGGCTTCGACGATGGCCTCGCCGACCGCCGGGTGCGCCCGCAGCCGGGTCTCCACCTCGTCGAGTTCGATGCGCGCGCCGCGCAGCTTCACCTGGCGATCCAGCCGCCCGCGAAACTCCAGGAGACCGTGGTTCCACACGGCCCGGTCGCCGGTCCGGTACAGCAGTCCGCCCGGTTCCACCGCGGGCAGCCGCACGAACCGCTCGGCGGTCAGATGCGGGTCACCGAGGTAGCCGAGGGCCAGCCCGTCCCCGCCCACATAGAGCTCGCCCTCTTCGCCGGGAGCCGCGACCGAGCCGTCGGCCCGCACGACGTGGCAGGTGGACGCGCCGAAAGGAAGGCCGAGGGGGACGTGCGTGGCCGCCGCGGGCAGCGGGCTCAGGACGTGCGCGGTGGAGACCACCGAATTCTCGGTCGGGCCATAGAAGTTGACCACGGTGGAGCCGGGGCAGGCCGCGAGGACGGCATTCGCCAGAAGCGGGTCCATCGCCTCCCCTCCGGCCGAGACGAGACGCAGCCCTGCCAGTATCTCCGGGCGGGTGCGGGCGACGAGATGGAAGACGCTCGTCGTCAGGTAGGCGATCGTCACGTCCTGTGCGCGGAACAACTCAGCGAGGGCGGTGGGCGAGAGCAGTTCTTCCCGGTCCGCGATGACCAGGCACGCGCCGGTGAGCAGTGCGCCCCAGATCTCGATCGTCGAGGCGTCGGAGGACAAGCCGTAGGCGTGCAGGACCCGGTCGCCCGGTCCGGGCGAGGGCAGTCGGTGATCGGACAGTACGAGCCGGACGACTCCCCGGTGCGGGATGGCCACCGGCTTGGGACGACCGGTCGTGCCGGAGGTGAATACGACGTAGGCGCAGTCGGTGGCGGAGGCGTGCCGCGGCTGCGGGGAGGGGATGTCACAGCTCGTCGCATCGCCGGTCAGTCCGATGCGCACGCGCAGCCCACGCACCTGGCGAGTGCTGCCGGGGAGGATGACGGCGGCCCGAAGACCGGTGTCCTCGGCCATGGCCCGCAATCGCGCGGGCGGCAGGTCCTCGTCGAGTGGCACGTACCCGCAGCCCGCCTCGAGGATGCCGAGCAGCGCGACCAGCGCGTCCAGCGAGCGGCTCCCGCAGACGCCGACCAGCTCGCCCGGCTCGACGCCCCTGGCGCGCAACCGTGCCGCCAGTGCCTTGGCCTGGGCGGCGAGCTGCCCGTAGGTCAGGCTGCGCTCGCCGTGCCGGGCAGCGGGCGCGTCCGGCCGGGCGGCGGCCTGCGCCTCGAACAACTCCGGTATGCGTGCGTCGCGGGGATAGACCGGTACGGCCGGCGCGGTGCGCGGGCGTGCCGAACCGTCGAGGTAGGTCACCAAGTCCTTCTCCGTTCCTACGGCTTCGGTTGCTCGGTGCGTGGTTTCAGACGGTGTGGGCGTCGCGACCCGCGTCGGCGCCGGCTTCGGCGAATCCGGCCGCGAAGGCGGCGAAGTCGGCGGTGCGCCAGCGCTGGGGGCGCATGCGGAAAGTGATGTCGTGCGCGAGTTGGTCCGCGGTCGCCGCCAGATAGGCGCGCGCCTCGTCGGGGTCCAGGTAGCGCACGGCCAGTGTCGCCCGTACCGCCGGATCGACCGGGTCGTCGACGGCGGTGACGGGCCCCTCGACGCTGACGTACCGGTACGGCCGCCGTTCGTCCTGTACGCACAGGCTGAATCGACCGGCAGCACGCAGCAACTGGGCCTTGATCGTCTCCCGACCCGTCTCGACGACGATCTCACCCCCGGGCTCGTAGCCATACCAGACCGGTACGACCAGCGGGCCACGGTCGCCATTTCTGGGATCGGTGACACTCAGAACGCCGACGCGGGGGGCGGCGAGGAATTGTTCGCGATCGTCTCGGGACATTGCGAGCATTCGGCCACGCTCCTGTGATGAGGTGTTCCGGGGGCATCATCTGCAATTCCGACACCGAAAACGCCGAATTCCTGAATCCGTCAGGACGGTCACATTGGTGAAACTACTGAATTCGCTTCATGTGGCGACGATTACAGTACCAGCGTGCCAGTCCGCTTCCAATACATTCCGACCAATCGGGCAAATCCGCGAACCTCGGAAGCGGGTCACCGACGGGTCAGCCACTCCGACAACCGGGTCTGCGCGAGTCGCGCACCCGGACCGGGCAGCAGCTCGCGGTCCGGCGCCGCCCCGAAGTATCCGGCCTGCGGATCGGTGATCACCTCGCGCGGATCGTGGCGTGCGGCCAGCACGGTGCGGATCCACTGGTCGAGGCCGAACACCTCCGGCCCCGCGACCTCGACGGTGCCGTTCAGCGGGGCGCTCGCCGCGGTCTCGCCGACCGCTGCGGCCACTTCTTCGGCGGCGATCGGCTGCACACCCGCGCGGGGTAGCCGTACCGTGCCGTCGACGGTGGCGGAGTCGGCGATACTGCCGGCGAACTCGAAGAACTGCGTAGCGTGGACGATCGAGTACGGCAGCTCCGACCCCTTGATCAGCTCCTCCTGCGCCATCTTCGCCCGGAGGTATCCGGACTCGGGCAACCGCTCGGCACCGACCACCGACAATGCCACGTAGTGACCGACCCCGGCCGCGCCTGCGGCCCCGAGCAGAGTCGTGGTGGAGGTCCGAAAGAACCTCATGACATCGTCGTCGGCGAACGACGGCGAATTAGCGACATCGACCACGACATTCGCATCCCGAAGCACCTCCTGCACTCCCACGCCGGTGAGCGTGTTCACACCTGTGCTCGGCGCAGCCGGAACCGCTTCGTGGCCGTGTTCACCGAGCCGGGCGACGAGCTTCGAGCCGATCAACCCGGTACCGCCGATGACGACAATCTTCATTCGCATCCTTTTCCCGGACACCCGCTGCCGCGACATCTTCCTGTCGAGAAGACCGGCGCGGTGGCCGAAAGCCGGCCGAAATCTTCACCGATCGACCCGCGACGGGCGAAGCCGGCGGTGCGCCCGCGCCGTCTGAGTCTAATCCAGCCGACTCAGGTAGCGGCCGAGGTGGGCGGCCGCGTCGAGCATGGCAAGGCCCCTGGCGGTGAGGCGTGCGCGCCAGTCGTCCAGGGCCAGGGTGACCGCATCGGTGCCGCCGGCGTCGCGGATCTGGGCGACGACGAGGGCGATGCGGTGCAGGGGGTAGCCGCCGCGGCGGAGCAGGTGGGCGAGTTCGGCGTCGCGGATGTCGTCGGGGCCGTAGCGGCGGTATCCGGTGGCGGGATCGCGTGGGGGCGTGAGGATTCGGGCGGCTTCCCATTTGCGCAGGGTCGCCGGGGTGACCTCGAGCAGGTGGGCGAGTTCGCCGATGGTGCGGGACTCGGTCGCCCGGGGAGTGAGGGTGGTCAGGTGGCTGATCGCCGTGCGGACCGTGTCGAGGGTGGCGCGATCACGGAGCAGTTGGTGGTGGCCCGCGTCGATGACGGCCAGCGCGTCGTCGAGTTCGCCGTGGTTGACGGCCCGCATGATGCGGCCGCTCGCGGCATGGCCGTAGGCGGGGATCAGGGCGAGATAGGCGCGCAGTGCCGCCGCGTGGGCCTCGGTGTAGATCCGGTAGCCGCTCGGTGTGCGCTCGGCGCCGGGGAGGTACCCCGCCTGCTCGTAGTTGCGGACCGCTTGCGTCGAGAGCCCGTGCTCGCGCGCCAGATCCGAAGGTCGCATCTCTCCCACGGCTTGGAGACTTTACGCCCCTGATCGACTGGTGACCTCGCAGAAGCCTCAACCGAATGTTCAACGATACGATTGAGACACATGAGCCAGGACATTCGAGACTTCGTTCCGCCCACCTGTGAGCTCCTCGCGTTCGGTGAGCCGACGCATCAGGAACCCGCCTTCCCCCTTCTCCGCAATGCGTTGTTCGCCCAGCTCGTCGAGCTCGGCTTCCGGTCCATCGCCCTCGAATCCGATCGGGTCGCCGCGCTCACCGTCGACGACTACGTCCGGCACGGCATCGGCAGCCTCGACGAGGTGATGCGCACCGGCTTCTCGCACTTCGGCGACCTGCCCGCGAACCGGGAACTGGTCGTCTGGATGCGTGACTACAACGCGAGCAGGCCGCCGGCCGAGCGCGTGGCCTTCTACGGCTTCGACGCGCCGCTCGACAACACCAGCGCCCCCAGCCCCCGCCGCTATCTCGAATTCGCCCGCGACTACCTGCGGCTCGAGAGGGATATCGCCGATCTGGCAGGCGAGGACGAACGCTGGCATCGCGACGAAGCGATCCTCGACCCGGCGATGTCGCCCGGCGATACCGGGGAAGCGCGGCGACTGCACGCGCTCGCCGACGACCTGCTCAACACCCTCTACGCCCGCGCACCCGAACTGATCTCCGCGACCTCGGAGGCCGAATGGCGCAGGGCGGCAGTCCATCTCACCGCTGCCCTTGGTCTGCTCCGCTACCATCGCCAGTCCGCGCGCCGCGTCGACGAGACCACCCGGATCTCCGGCCTGCTCGCCACCCGCGATGTCCTCATGACCGAGAACGTCCGCGATATCCGTGACATCGAAGCTCAGCGTGGCCCCACGCTGCTCTACGGACACAATGTGCACCTGCAGCGCAATCTCAGCACCATGGCGATGGCCGGGATGACCCTGCGGTGGTACGGCCCCGGCGCCATCCTCAGCGCACTGTTCGGTGACCGCTTCACCTTCCTCGCGGGCAGCCTCGGGCCCGGCCCGACCGGTCTCGACGAACAGGACAAGGCCGGACTTCAGAACGGCACCTCCACGTGGGGGCTGTTTCCCGCCGCCGGCTTGACCGCCGCTCCTGCAGGCCCGACCTCGGACCGGAGCTACTTCCCCCTCGGCCAGGAAACCATCGACGGCGCCGACGCTGTCCTGCACATCGCGGACAGGCGCGGCTGAACCAGGACGAGAGCGGGCACGTCAGCGGCGTGCCCGCTCGAGCACCTCGTCCTCGGTGAGCGCGCTGTTCGGGTGGTGGCTCAGGCACATCGGCACCTGGATCTTCCCGAACCCGGTGCCCTCGGTGGCGGCGTAGAACCGCCCGGCGGGTAGGCGCGAAATGTCCTCCACGCGACCACCTTTCGAGCGGGCGAGCTCGGTGGCCGCCTGGATCTGGATCGACGCGTTGAGCAGTCCGATCAGCTGCGTCGCGGCATTGCCGGTGACCAGATTGTGCAAGGCCTTGGGCGCCTGCGTCGCGTACACCATGCCGAGCCCGTACTTGCGCGCCTGGGTGGCCAGTTTCAGCGTGCTCTCCGACGACGCGGTGGTGCCGCGGGACGGGACGAAGGTCTGCGCTTCGTCGAGGACGAGCAGCCCGCCCAGCGGGCGGTCCCCGGCCGGATTGCGTTTGATCCACGCGAACAGGGCCAGCTGCAATTGGTTGACGAAGGTCTGCCGTTGGGCATCGGTGGGTAGACCGATACAGCTGATCACCGACACGCGGGCGCGTTTTCCGTTCGCCGGGGTGAACAGCAGGCTCGGATCGAGATGCTCACCGGCCCCGCCGAACAGGGGGTCGTTGATCATCGCCGCTTTGAGTTCCTCGGCCATGCTCTGGGCCAGTGCCAGGGCGTTCCTGATGGTGCTCACCCCGTCGGGCAGGGTCGCCAGCAGGGTGACGAATTCGCCGAGGTCGCTGCCGCCGCCGCGGGCGAAGTGAGTCATCGCCTCGGTCAGCACCGCCCGGCCGGTCGCCTCTTTGCGTGGCGTGAGCCCGGCGCGCGGGACGAGCCCGGCGACCGAGGCGTCGATGGAAGTGCGGAATTCGTCGGGATCCTCACGCACCACGCTGAAGTCGGGGAGCGGGTTCAGGGCGAGTGGGCGCCCGGCTTCGCGGCGCGGGGTCCAGACCACGACATCGGTGTCGTCGAGGTAGCGCTGTGCCCGATCGCGATCGCCTGCGCTCCAGGTGCCCGGCGGCGACGGCCAGGCGTCGCCGAGGCGGGCCAGGTCGTTGTTGGTGTCGATCAGGATGGACGACACGCCGTGCAGGGCGGCTTCCTCGACGAGGCGGCGCAGCAAGACCGTCTTTCCCGAACCGGAACCGGCGAAGACCGCGGTGTGCTTGCGCAGGAGCAGCAAGGGGACCCGGAAGTCCTTGCCGCTGACCGTGTCTCGACCGAGGAGCACGGCGAGTGTGTCCGTCTCGTCGTGCGGGAGTTCGGCCCGATCGCCTGATCCGGCCGACTCGTCGCTGTCCGCCGCACCGGTCGGCACCACGTCGTCCGGGCCTCGATCGCCCTGCGTCAGCTCGTCGGGAGCTGGATCGCCCGGCGGGTCTCCCGCACGGGGATCGTGTGGCACCGGGTCGCCGGGGAACTGGCCGCTGGGTGGCCTATCGACGGTAGTGGTCGGCCCGCCGTCGTCGGGGACCGGCAGGCCTGCGACGGCGAACCTGTCCGCAGAGCGTGCCGCGGTTTCGACGACCGTGGCGGAGTGCAACAGCCGGGCCGCGGTGCGGCGGCCGAGGGACTGTTCGTGATCGACGGGGATCGCGACCTCGAATCCGAACGGGCCGGTGCACGCTGTGAGCCGGGTTTCCCGCAGCAGCCAGCGCACGCGCGTCGGAACCGAATCGGGTGTGCGCCAGGGTGAGTCGGTCACCTCCGCGTAAGCGCTGTGGGTGACGAGATCACGCAGTGCGGTCAGCGCTCGCGCGCCGTCGGACAGCAGCACGGCCGGATCGGTGTCGTCGGCGCGGTGGTAGGTGACGATGTCGAGGTCGGGTTCGGTGATGTCACGCCAGATCGCGCGCTCCGGAAGTCCCTCGGCGTCGGCGACGCAGCGGATCAGCTCGCGCAGCCGGATCGCGGTGTCGGCCAGGGTGTCCGACGGTGGCACGAGCACGTCGTATTCGTCGCGGCTCCAGATGTCGGCGGCGCGCCACCGCCCGGTGACGGTCCAGCCGTGGTCGCGCAGGTAATCGACGATGTCGGCGATGACGGGTGCGGGCAGGGCCATCGGGTCACCTGCCGGTCAGGACGGGGGTGTCGAGGACGAGCGCGCGCAGGCTCGCCACCGTGAGGACGTTGCTGACCGGGACCTTCACCCGGATACGACCCCGCGGATCGTCTGCCGACAACGGGGCGTGGTCACGCAGCGACAGGTAGTACCCGATGTGGCGCAGCAGCAGGCCCGCTGTGCTGAGGTCGGTGTATCCCTCGGCGCGGGCAGGCACATGGACGACGAACAGGTAGCGGGGCACCTGGAATTCGGTGCCTGCCAGTTTGTCGTATTTCCTGCGATCGAGACCGTCGTAGTTGAGGATGCCGTGGCGGACCACGGGTTTGGCGATGGTCTTGACCTGGACCTCGATCCGCGGCGAGAAACCGACCGGGGTCCGGCCGGGTATCTTCAGGCTCAGATCGACGCCGTCCAGATCGGCATTGTCCTGCGACCACATCAGCCCCGCGGCCGAGGCGAGCACGCGCACATAGTCTTCACCGAAGTTGCCCTGGTGATTCCCCGTGTCCAACCCGTATCCCCTCGCCGCGACCCCCGGCATCCGCCGTCGACGACGACACTCTAGCCGTTTGCCAGGTGGCGGTTCTGGCTTTCCGCGGGACCCGGGAAAGTCTCGAGAGTTGTTGACCGGCAGCCAGATTGGCGGACGGTCAACGAGGCGTGATCAGGTCGCCTGGCTCACCGAGGACATGTGGAAATCCGGGATGCGCAACGGTGGCATGGCGGTGCGGGTGAACCAGTCCTTCCATTCGCGGGGGAGGGTGATCTCGGTGGCGCCTGCCTCGGCCACGCGGCGCAGGAGGTCGAGAGGGCTCTCGTTGAAGCGGAAGTTGTTGACCGCGGCGGTGACCCGGCCGTCCTCGACCAGGTAGACGCCGTCGCGGGTGAGCCCGGTCAGCAGGAGGGTGGCTGGGTCGACCTCGCGGATGTACCAGAGGCAGGTCAGCAGGAGACCGCGTTCGGTGCGGGCGATCATGTCGTCCAGCGAGGCGTCGGAGCCGCCGGTGAGGAGCAGGTTCTCGCCGGGAAGGGTGGCGGGAGCGGCGAATTCGGCGGCGGTGGCGCGCGGATAGACCAGGGACTCGATCACGCCGGAACCGATCCAGTCGACGCGTTGCGCGGACAGGCCGTTGTCGAAGACCGACAGCGATTCCGACGACGACGGGGTCGCCACGAAGGGCCGGTATTCCAGGCCGCTCGCGTTCGGATCGGAGTAGAGGGTGAGCGGAATGTCGCTGAGCCGCTCACCGATCCGGGTGCCGCCCGCGCGGGAGAAGGCGGTGTGGCCTTCGTGCGCGCCGCGGCCCTCCATGGTCCAGGCCAGGTAGATCATCAGATCGGCCACGGCCGACGGGGGCAGCAGCGTCTCGTAGCGACCCGCGGGCAGGTCGACGCGGGTGGCCGACCAGTCAAGTCGCCGGGACAGCTCGGCGAGCAGCCCGGGGGTGTCGACATCGGTGAAATCGGCGGTGCCGACACCCACCCAGGCGCTCGCGAGATCGCTGCCATCGCCGCGTTTCCCGTTGATCTCCACCGACCCGGTCGGCTGGCTGTACCGGCGGCGGATGCCGGTGGAGGTGCCGAGCCAGGTGGTGTGCAGCTGGTGGTGGGCGAAACCGTAGAGGCGGTCGGTGCCGTCGAAGCCGGTCGACAGGTCGCGGGCCAGACCGGCGAACACGTCGATCTCGGTGGCGCCGGGCGCATGATCCCAGGTGGCGGTGTCGTCGTGCGTCGGCTCGAGCAGTGGCATCGCGTCGCGGGCCGGGGTCGCCGTGCGGGCGGCCTCCTCGCTCGCGCGCACCACCGCCTCGATATCGGCCGGATCGACGCTGGTGGAACTGATGCTGCCGACGCGCGCGGCGTTCGGGCCGTCCCGGAACACGGAGATCACCGCCCAGTCCCGCGACACCGAGGAACCGTTGGTGGTCATCGAATTACCGGCCCACCGCAGCGACGCCTCGTGCGCGTCGGTGACGATGACGATCGCCTCGTCGGCCTTCGACGCCGCCAGCGCGCGCTCGACCACCGCGCCCGCGGGAAACACACCGGTTTCGCTCACGACTGCACCTCGCTGGCGCTCGGTTCCGTCGTGCGCGTTCGCGCGCTGTATCTGTGGTTCACTCGCCGAAACTCGCTCACTGCCCGCCCTCCGTCCGGGTATTGAGAATATTGACCCCGCGCACCAGCACCGACGGGCAGCCGTGGCTCACCGCCGCCACCTGACCTGGCTGGGCCTTACCGCAGTTGAACGCGCCGCCGAGCTGCCAGGTACTCGGCCCGCCGAGCGCTTCCATCGCACCCCAGAAGTCGGTGGTCGTCGCCTGATAGGCGACATCGCGCAGCTGACCGTCCAGCTCCCCGTTGCGGATACGGAAGAACCGCTGACCGGTGAACTGGAAGTTGTAGCGCTGCATATCGATCGACCACGACTTGTCGCCGACGATGTAGATACCGTTCTCGACCCGTGAGATCAGCTCGGCGGTCGTGGTGTCGCGCTCCGGATCCGGTTGCAGTGACACATTCGCCATCCGCTGGATCGGCACGTGATGCGGGGAATCGGCATACGAGCAGCCGTTGGAACGGTCGAGCCCGAGCCGCGGGGCGAACACGCGGTCGAGCTGGTAGCCGACCAGGATGCCGTCGCGTACCAGATCCCACTGCTGGCCCGCTACACCCTCGTCGTCGTAGCCGACGGTGGCCAGGCCGTTGACCTGGGTGCGGTCACCGGTGACATGCATGATCGGCGTGCCGTAGCGCAGTGTGCCCAGCTGGTCGGGAGTGGCGAACGAGGTACCCGCGTAGGCCGATTCGTAGCCGATCGCCCGGTCGTACTCGGTGGCGTGACCGATGGATTCGTGAATGGTCAGCCACAGGTTGGTCGGGTCGATCACCAGATCGGTCGGACCGGCGACGACGGTGGGCGCCTTGACCTTCTCGGCCAGCCAGGTGGGGATCTGCGCGAGTTCGCCTGCCCAGTCCCAGGTTCCGTCGGCGCCGGTGACGTATTCCCAGCCGCGGCCCGCCGGTGCGGCGAGGGTGCGCATGGTCTCGAACACGCCCGACGCGGAGTCGACGGTGATCGCCTCCAGCTGCGGATGCAACCGCACCCGCTGCTGGGTGATCGACGACCCCGCCGTGTCGGCGTAGAAGACCTGCTCCTTGACCTGCAGCACCGATGCGGTGACATGGTCGACACCGTCGGCCGCCGAAAGCCGTTCCGAATAGTCCTGCAGCAGCGCCACTTTGTCGCTGGTCGGTACCGCGAACGGGTCGCGGTCGTAGGCCGACACCCACGACACATCCGCGTAACGCGGCTCGTCTGCCAGCTCCACCCGCTCGCGGTTGAGCGCGCGCAGGGCCGTCGCGACGGTGACCGCGCGCCGCGCCACCTCGGCGGCGATGTCGGGGGTGAGCGCGGCATGGGAGGCGAAACCCCAGGTGCCGTCGACGATCACGCGCACCGCCAGACCGAGTTCGGTCGAGTCGGTGACGGCCTCGACGCGCCCGTCGCGCAGGCGGATCGACTGCGTTACCAACCGCTGCACCCGCAGATCGGCATGCTCGGCACCGGCCGAACGGGCCGCCGACAGCGCGGCCTCGGCCAGCGCGCGCAACCCGAGCGCACGGAACTCCTCGTCCACTTCTCTGGAAGTCGCGGTAGTCACCCCGCCTACGCTAGCCGGTGGCACCGACACGCGGGACCCGTGCCGGGGATTGCCCGCGCGAAATCCCGGTTCCGGCAGCGACAACCGTGACGCGCTGATTCCGGTCCTCCCGCGGCGCACAGCCCGGATGCCGTAGGGTGCCCGCCGTGCCGCCATCCGCCCTCCGCGATCGAAAAAGGGAACGAACCCGTCGTGCGATTCTCGTGGCCGCCGTCGAATTGTTCGAGGCCAGAGGCTATGACGAAACGACAGTGGCCGATATCGCGGCCGAGGCCGAGGTCGGTACCCGGACGTTCTTCAACTACTTCGCCAGCAAGGAAGAACTGCTCTTCCCCGAACCCGACGAGCGGGTGCGCGCCGCCGTCGCCGCCATCGCCACCAGGCGGCCGGGGGAGCGGCCGGTGGAAGTGCTGCTGCGGGCGCTGCGCGCCGCGGGCGACAACCCCGGCGAGCATCGGGTGGACGACCTGAACTCCCGTGTCGCCGCGTTGCGCGCGCGGGTCTCGCGGACCGTGCCCGCGGTGAGCGGTCGCGCCGCGCACGCCCAGCTCGTCGCCCAGCGTGAGATCGCCAGGCAACTGCACAGCGCGTTCCCGCACGAACTCGACGAAATCGGCGCCGCGGCACTGGTCGGCGCGGTCGTCGGCGCGGTGTCGGGTGCGCTGACGGTGCTGTTCCAGCAGCCTCAGCACAGCATCGACGACGGCGAACGCCTGCACCGCAAGATCCACGAGACCACCTCGCGGGTGCTGCAGCCCTGGCTCGCCGCCTCGGCACCGGCCGAATCGGCGCGCTAACCGAACTGCTGCCAGCCCAACCGGATCACCATCACCACCACGACCACGAGCAACACGATCCGCACGAACCCCGCGCCCTTGGCCAGCGCCATCCGCGAGCCGACCAGCGCGCCCGCTACATTCGCGACCGCCATGCCCGCGCCGAGGCCCCACAGGATGTGCCCGGTCGCGCCGAGGAACAGCAGCGCGCCCACATTCGACCCGCAGTTGATCACCTTCGCCATGGCGGCCGCGCGCACGAACTCCGTGCCGAGCAGCGTCGCGAACGTGATGATCAGGAACGTGCCGGTGCCCGGACCGAGCAAGCCGTCGTAGAGGCCGATCAGGCCGGCGGCCAGCGCCACCACCAGGATCACCTTGCGCCGAGTCGGCGGATGGGTCGCCATCGTCATGCCGACCGACGGGCGCACCGTCACAAACACCGCCACCGCGACCAGCACCACCATCACCAGCGGGATGAACAGGTCGCGGTCGATCAGCGACACCGCCGCGGCACCGCACGCCGCGGTGATCGCGGCGATCACCGCGCCCGGGATCAGCACCTTCCACTCCATCGGCACCCGGCGCGCGAAGGTCACCACCGCCGTCGCGGTGCCCGACAGCGCGGCCAGCTTGTTCGTGCCGAGCGCCGTCTGCGGGGCGATGCCCGGCGCGACCAGGAACAGGGTCGGCAGGATGATCAACCCGCCACCGCCGACCACCGCGTCGACCCAGCCCGCCGCGGCCGCGGCCACCAGCAGGACCGCCCAGTCTCCGAATTGCACGCGTCCAGGCAATCAAGATCGCGCGCGGAAAGCCAGCCGGGCGACGACTAGGCTTGCCCGGTGCGCCGGTTCAGCTTGTGGCTCCGCGGCCGACCCATCGTCGCCGATTCCATTCTCGCGGCCGTCCTGCTGGTACTGGACGCGCTCGGCGTGGGCAACGAACACCACAAGGCCTCCTACCTGCTCTTTTCGCTCCTGCTGCCGTTGCCGCTGATTCTGCGCCGGATCTATCCGCGGGCGATGGCAGCGATGATGTTCGTGCTCTCGGTGCTGTGCACGCTGATGGGGTATCTGGTCGGTGACGACACCTCCGGGCACGTCGCGCTGATCGGGCTCGGGGTGATGCTCTACACCCTGGTCGCCTACGTCGGCAGGCGGGACGGGCTGATCTACCTCGTCTGTCTCGCCACCGATCTGGCGCTCTCGCTGCTGATCCTGCGCGAACCGGTCGGCGGTGACATCGCGCTCGTCGGTGTGATCTACGCGCTGTGCTGGACGCTGGCCGAGTTCAACGGGGCCCGCCACGCCTACGACGCCGAGGTCGCCGCGCGCCTCGCCGTCGCCGACTACGACAAGGAACGCCGCGCCCACGAGGCCGTCGCCGCCGAACGCACCCGCATCGCCCGGGAACTGCACGACGTGGTCGCGCACGCGGTGAGCGTCATCATCGTGCAGGCCGACGGCGCGAAATACGCCCTGCGCCAGGACCCCGATACCGCCGAACGTGCCCTGGCGACCATCGCGGGCACCGGCCGCGAGGCGCTGCGCGAACTGCGCCGCACCGTCGCGTTGCTGCGCACCGAACACGCGCCGGAACTGCTCCCGCAGCACGGCAGCGCCGGGATCGCGCGGCTGGCCGAGATGATGCGCGACGCTGGCCTGGCCGTCGACCTCGAACTGACCGGGGAACTCGACGACATCACGCCCGAGGTGAGCCTGGGCGTGCACCGCATCGTGCAGGAATCGCTGACCAACACGCTGCGGCACGCGGGGTCGAGCCCGAAGGCGACGGTGCGGGTACACCGCCGCGCGGACGACATCCTGATCGAGGTCACCGACAGCGGCGGTGTCCCCGTGCAGGAACCCGACATCCCCGGCACCGGCATGGGCCTGGTCGGCATGCGCGAACGGGTCGCCGTGCTGGGCGGAACCCTGTCCGCGGGCCGGACCGGCGACGGCCGCTGGCGGGTCAAGGCCACCCTCCCGCTGCGCGCCGAAACCGATTGATTCGCCCGCTAAGGTTGGGAAATGCCGATCAGCGTGCTCGTGGTGGACGATCAGGAACTCATGCGGATGGGCCTGAAGATGGTGCTCGGGGCGCACCCCGACATCGAGGTCGTCGGTGAGGCGGGCAACGGGGACGAAGCGGTGCGGCGCGCGACCGAGCTGCGGCCCGACGTGGTGCTGATGGACGTCCGCATGCCGGTCGTCGACGGCGTCACCGCCACCGGCCGGATCGTCGCCGCGGGCGACGGCATCCGCGTGCTCGTGATGACCACCTTCGACCTCGACGAACACGCTCTCGGCGCACTGCGCGCAGGCGCGAGCGGGTTCCTGCTCAAGGACACCCCGCCCGAGGACCTCGTCTCCGCCATCCGCAGCGTCGCCGCGGGTGACGCGGTGGTCTCCCCGAAGGTCACCAAGCGCCTGCTCGACCGGCTCGTCGCCGAGGACCCGGCCGGTCTGCGCGACCCCGGCGTGCTCGACGTACTCACCGCCCGCGAACGCGAGGTCCTCGAACAGATCGCCGCGGGCCGCTCCAACGCCGAGATCGCCGCTGCCCTGTTCCTGTCGGAGGCGACGGTGAAGACGCATGTCGGCCGGGTGCTCACCAAACTCGGGCTGCGCGACCGGGTGCAGGCGGTGGTGCTTGCCTACGAGACCGGACTGGTGCGCCCTGGTGGCTGAGGCGGTCGGGAGAAAAATCGGGCGCTCGCGCGTTGGACAGGTAGATCGTCCGAAAGGATCGCCCATGACCGCCCTGCTGTTCGTGCTTTACGTCGTCGTCGAGATCGCCGCCTTCGTCGGCCTCGCCCAGCTGATCGGCGCGGGCTGGGCGCTGCTCGCGTTGATCGCCGTGTCCGGCGTCGGCTTGCTGTTGCTCGGCGCGCAGGGCAGACGCGTGTTCGACCGGTTCCGCCGGGCCGCGCGCGGTGAGGTCACCGCCGAGAGCGCGGTCGCGGACGGGCTGCTCGTCGCCACCGGCTCGGTGCTGCTGTTCGTGCCAGGTCTGGTCACCGGCGTGATCGGGCTGCTGGCCCTGTTCCCGCCGACCAGGGCGCTGCTGCGGCCGGTGCTGGAGAAGCTCGGCACCCGGCGCTTCGGTCCGCTGCCGTCGTTCGCGCCCTCGCCGTATCGCGGGATGGTGGTCGACGCCGACAGCGGTGACGTGGTCGACGGCGTCGTCGTCGGACAGTGGTACGACGACGGACACGCCACCGGCCTGCGCGCGCTCGGGACCGCGCGCGCCGATGACGCCACCCCGTGGCGGTGAACCGTCTACAGTGTGCCGATGGCCACCGAGCAGATCACCGTCACGGTGAGCGCGGAACTGGCCGACGCGGTACGTAGAGCGAGTACCGCTGCCGGACAGTCCATGTCGGATTTCACGGTCGCCGCGTGGCGACTCGAGCTGATCGCCGTCGACACCGGCGGACACACTCCCGCCGGGCTACGCGACGCCGACGTCCGCGCCGTCCTGTCCCTGCCGACCTGACGATCCGCCGATACGGCAGACTGGGACACCGTGAGTACCCAGTTGCTGATCGGCGGTCGTTTCTACAGTTCCAGCTCCCCGGACGCGACCGCGATGGCGGTCACCGACGGCACCGTGGTGTGGCTCGGCGCCGAAGCGCCCGGCCGGGCGATGCACCCCGGCGCGGAGATCGTCGACCTCGACGGCGCCTTCGTCGCGCCCGCGTTCGTCGACCCGCACGTGCACGTCACCGCGCTTGGCCTGCAACTGACCGGACTCGACGTCAGCGGCACCGCCTCGCCGGCCGACCTGCTCGCCGCGCTGCGCGCGCACGCCACCGCGCAGCCCGACGGGGTCATCATCGGCGAGGGCTGGGACGACACCGCATGGCCCGAACAGCGGCCGCCGAGCGTCGCCGAACTCGACGAGGCGGCCGGTCCGGGCAGGCTCGTCTACCTCGCGCGCGTCGACGCGCACTCGGCCGTCGCCTCCTCGGCGCTGCTCGACGCGGCCGGGGAACTCGGCGACGGCTACCGCCGCGGCGAACCGCTGCGCGCCGACGCCCACCACCGGGTGCGGTCCGTCGCGCTCGCGGAACTCGGTCGCGCGGACCGTGATCGGGCCCGCGCCGCCGCCCTGGATACGGCCGCCGCGCACGGCATCGTCGCCGTCCACGAATGCGCGGGCCCCGACATCTCCAGCCGCGACGACGTCCGTGAACTCCTCGCCTTCGAGCACGGCGTCGAGGTGCGCGCCTACTGGGGCGAAGCCGTGCGCACCGCAGGCGAAGCCCGCGCGCTGATCGCCGAACTCGGCGTGGCCGCCCTCGGCGGTGACCTGTTCGTCGACGGCTCGCTCGGTTCGCACACCGCGCTGCTGCGTGCTCCCTATGCCGACGCGAGCGGCTGCGGCAAGAACTTCCTCGACGCCGAGGCCGTCACCGCGCATATCCGCGCCTGCACCGAAGCCGGTGTGCAGGCAGGCTTCCACGCGATCGGTGACGCCGCCATGGACCTCGTCGTCGCCGGATTCGCCGCGGTCGCCGCCGAACTCGGCGGACCGGCGATCGCGGCGCGCGGGCACCGGGTCGAGCACGCCGAGATGACCGACGCCGCCGCGATCGAGCAGCTCGCCGCCCTCGGCGTGCTCCTGTCCGTGCAGCCCGGCTTCGACGCCGCCTGGGGCGGACCCGACGGCATGTACGCGACCCGCCTCGGCGCCGAGCGCGCCGCGGGCTTGAATCCGTTCTCGGCCATGGCCGCCGCCGGGATCTCGCTGGCCATCGGCTCGGACGCGCCGGTCACCGCGCTGAACCCGTGGCAGCAGGTGCGGGCCGCGGTCCATCACCGGACCCCGGGCCACGGTCTGTCGCCGCGCGCGGCCTTCGCGGCAGCCACCCGCGGCGCCTGGCGCGCGGGCGGCGTGCGCGACGGTGTAGCGGGCACGCTGGTGCCGGGCGCGCCCGCCTCGTATGCCGTGTGGGACGCCGGTGACCTCGTCGTCGCGGCGGCCGCCGACACGGTGCAGCGCTGGTCCACCGACCCGCGTTCGCGGGTGCCCGGCCTTCCGCGCCTCGATCCCGGCGCCGACCTGCCGACCTGCCTGCGCACCGTGCACAACGGCGCCACGATCTACACCGCCTGACCACGACGTACCGGCACCGAATCACGGAACAGGACACGATGATCCACCCCGCCACCGAACCAGGACCCGACGCCGTGACCGGCGCCGCGGCCGCGCCCGGCCCGGCGGCCACGTCCGCGACCTCGGCGGCCGGTCGCGGGTACGGTGTGCCGCTGCGGATGCTCGCGGCCGCCGCGGGCGGACTGCTGCTGTTCGGCAGCTTCCCGCCCCGGCCGTGGTGGTTCCTGGCCCCGGTCGCCATCGCGCTGCTGACCGTCGCGGTGCGTGGGCCCGGCACGCTGCGCGCCGGATTCGGCTACGGCTTTCTCGGCGGCCTGGCGTTCTTCGTGCCACTGCTGCCGTGGACCGGTATCTACGTCGGACCGCTGCCCTGGCTGGCGCTCTCGACGACCTGCGCGCTCTTCATCGGCCTCTGGGGCGTGCTCGCCCGGTGGCTGAGCGGGCTGCCCGGCTGGCCGTTCTGGCTCGCGATCGCCTGGACGGCGACCGAGTGGGTGCGGTCGAGCTTTCCCTTCGGTGGATTCCCGTGGGGCCGTATCGCTTTCGGCCAGGCCGACGGCTGGTACCTCCCGCTGGCCGCCTATGGCGGCGCCCCGCTGATCGGCTTCGCCGTCGCCCTGACCGGCACCGGACTGGCCGCGCTCACCCTGCGCGTTCTCGCCTGGGCGCGCACGCCCGCGCCGCGCGTGACCGGCCGGGCCACGCGGATCGGATTTGCCACGGCGGCAGTCACTGTGGCTATCATGCCCCTCGCCGGAGTGATCCTCCGGCCGACGCTGCCCGCCCCGGACGAAGGCCACCGGTCGATCACGGTCGCCGCCATCCAGGGCAGCGTGCCGCGGCTCGGCCTCGAGTTCAACGCTCAGCGCCGCGCCGTGCTGGACAACCACGTCCGGCGCACCGAGGAGCTCGCCGCCGCCGTCGACCGCGGGGAGGCGGTCCGGCCCGATGTCGTCATCTGGCCGGAGAACTCCTCCGATATCGACCCACTGCGCAACGCCGACGCCGCCGCCGAGATCACCGAGGCCTCGCAGCGGATCGGCGCGCCGATCCTGGTCGGCGCAGTCCTGGTGAACGGTGATCGCACGACCACCAACTCGGTGATGGTGTGGAACGGCGCGGCTGGACCGCAAGACCGGCACGACAAGAAAATCATCCAGCCGTTCGGCGAATACCTGCCGATGCGCAGTTTCTTCCGTTTGTTCTCGTCCTACGCCGACCAAGCCGGACATTTCGTGCCGGGCAATGGTGACGGTTCGGTCACGGCGGCCGGCGTGCGGATCGGGGTGGCGACCTGTTACGAGGTGGCCTTCGATCGCGCATTCCGGCAATCGATGGCCGCCGGCGCGGAACTGCTGACCGTTCCGACCAACAACGCCACCTTCGGCGAGAGCGAGATGACCTACCAGCAACTCGCCATGTCCAGGGTGCGGGCGGTCGAACACGGCCGGGCGCTGGTGGTGGCGGCAACCACCGGGGTCAGCGCGATCATCACCGCGGACGGCGAGATCGCGCAGCAGAGTGCGCAACTCGCACCCGCCGCGCTCGTCGCCCAGCTACCATTGCGCGACACGACGACGATCGCGACGCGAATCGGCGCGGCGCCCGAACTGGTGTCCGTTATTCTGACCGCGATCGGCGTGGCGCTGATGTTTTTCCGGCGCCGGCGAGCGAATCAGGCGCAGGCTATGCGGAACTCGCAGAATTCTGAATAAGCGGTTTGTTTTAACCCGGGGGAGGCGGCCGAACGCGGCCGCCCAGGGGTCCGATGCGTTCAGCTTGAAAACAAATCAAGATCGGTAGCCATCCGGCCGCCGCAGTACTCCGAATCAATGGGCGTGGATAGCCACGCCCTGGGCCGTTGTGCGCCCGGGCAAAGCTCGGGGAGTTGTGACACAAAGGCAGAACGGAGTGCTTGATGAGTTCATTGGCCACCGACCGCGTCAGCTCAAGCGTCACAGACGACGATCCGGGCCAGCCGTTCGCTCTCTCGCCCGGTCAGACGGCCCTGTGGTACGCGCAACGGATCCGGCCCGATATTCCGCTCACCATCGCCCACTACGTCGAACTGCACGGTGATCTCGACCCGGGCAGGCTCCTGCACGCGATCGAGCGCTTCGGCGCGGAATCCCAGGTGGGACACGTGCGCCTACTCGAGATAGACGGGGTACCGCACCAACGGGTGGACATGGCATGGCGGCCGGGCTGGGGCCGGATGGACCTGCGTGGTGAGCCCGACCCGCGAGCAGCCGCGCTGCGCTGGATGAACGAGCACGCCAGCACGCCGATCGACATGGAGCGCGAACCGCTCACCACCAATATCGTGTTGCGAATCGGTGACGAGGACTGGTTCTGGTACGAACGCGGACACCACATCGTTATCGACGGTTACGGAGCGATGAACGCGCTCGCGCGCGCGGCCGAGATCTACACCGCCATCGGCGAAGAGCGCGAACCGTCGGTCTCCCGCGCCACGGCGCTGGTCGATCTCTACGCCGACGAATCCCGCTACCGCGAGTCCAGCCGGTTCAGCGCCGACCGCGAGTACTGGATGGAACAGCTCGCCGGCGTCGGCGAGCCGATGACGCTGTCGTCGGTCACCGCCACCGGTGATACCCACGACCCCGGCCGTCATCGCGCCGCCGGGGTCCTCGACCCCGCCGTCGACGACCTGCTCACCGAGGCGATCGCCGCGCACGGTTCGGCCAACTCCGCGCTCATCGTCGCGGCGCTGGCGGCCTATGTCCGCACGGTCACCGGCGACTCGGATGTCGTGCTGAGCCTCCCGGTTTCGGCCCGCACCACGGTGGCGCTACGCCGCTCGGCGGGTGTGGTGTCGAATGTGGTGCCGCTGCGCGTGCGGTTCGACGAGCACACCACCGTCGCCGACGTCGTGCGCCAGACCGAACTGCAGATCACCGGCGCCCTGCGCCACCAGCGCTACCGCTCCGACGACATCCGGCGCGACTGCGGCTACTCCCGCGACGCCCGCGGCTTCTTCGGGCCGATGGTCAACATCATGCTGTTCCACGACGAGCTGAAGTTCGGCGACATCGCGGGCAGGCTGAACGTGCTGGCAACAGGCCCCGTCGAGGACCTCTCGATCAACATCTACAACGGTGACGGCGGCCGCGTCCACCTCGACTTCGAAGCCAACCCCAAGCTCTACGGCGAAGCCGAAGTCGCCGCCCACCACGGCCGCTACCTCGACTTCCTCGCCCGCTTCCTGGCCGCGGAGCCGAGCACGCCCACCCGCGAACTGACGGCGATCACCGATGCCGAGCAGGATCGGGTGCTGCGGGAATGGAACGCCACCGAGATGCCGGTGCCCACCGGCACGCTGGTGTCGCTGTTCACCGACCAGGTGCGCCGCAGCCCGCACGCCGTCGCGCTCGAATTCGGCGACCGCGCCGTCGGATACACCGAGCTCGACGATCGGGTGAACCAGCTGGCGCGCGAACTCGTCGCCCGCGGCGCCGGTCCGGAGACCACGGTCGGATTGTGCCTGCACCGCAGCATCGAGATGGTCGTCGGCATGTACGCGGTGCTGGCGACCGGTGCCGCGTACCTGCCGCTGGATCCCGAACACCCGGCCGACCGGATCGAAGCGGTGGTGGCGCAGGCCCGTCCGGTCTGCGTGCTCACCGCCGCGCGCGACATGGTGCGGCTGCCCGAGGGCGTCGAGCGGGTCGATCTGGACACCCTCGATGTCAGCGGGCGCGACGTCGCCCCGATCACCGACGCCGACCGGCTCGCGCCGCTGCGGCCCGAGCAGCTCGCCTATGTCATCTTCACCTCCGGCTCGACCGGCAAGCCGAAGGGCGTCGGTGTCACGCACGCCGCGATCGTCAACCGATTGCGGTGGATGCAGGCCGAATATCCGCTCGACCACACCGATGCGGTGCTGCAGAAGACCCCCGCGACCTTCGACGTGTCGGTGTGGGAGTTCTTCTGGCCGTTGCAGGTGGGTGCCCGCCTGGTGATCGCCGCGCCCGACGGGCACCGCGATCCGGCCTACCTGACGCGGATCATCACCGAGAAGTCCATCACCACAGCGCATTTCGTGCCGTCGATGCTGTCGCTGTTCGTCACCGACCCGCGGGCCGCCGGCGGCGCAGGGCTGCGGCGCGTGTTCTGCAGCGGTGAGGCGCTGCCCGGCGCCACCGTCGCCGATTTCCATGCCGCGCTGCACGGACCGTCCGGTGGCCCCGAACTGCACAACCTGTACGGCCCCACCGAGGCCGCGGTCGACGTCACCTACTGGCCGTGCCCGGCCGACGCCACCACGGTGCCGATCGGCTCCCCGGTGTGGAACACCCAGACCTACGTCCTGGACGCGCAGCTGCGGCCGGTCCCGCCCGGGGTCGTCGGTGAGCTGTATCTGGCCGGTGCGCAGCTGGCCCGCGGCTACCTCGGCCGTCCCGACCTGACCGCCGACCGGTTCGTCGCCAATCCGTTCACCCCGGGTGAGCGCATGTACCGCACCGGCGACCTGGCGCGCTGGCAGATCGACGGCGCTGTTCTGGAATACCTGGGGCGCACCGACTTCCAGGTGAAGGTCCGCGGTCTGCGGATCGAGCTCGGCGAGGTCGAGTCCGCGCTGCTGGCCCAGGACAACGTCGCCCGCGCGGTCTGCGTGGCGCGGGCCGGTCGCACCGGTGACGGCGAACTCGTCGCGTACGTGGTCGCCGGGTCGGGCCGGGCGGCGCTCGAGCCCGCCGTGCTGCTGTCGGGGCTGCGGCGCAGCCTGCCGTCCTACATGGTGCCCTCGGCACTGGTCGTGCTCGACGAGTTGCCGTTGAGCGCCAACGGCAAGGTCGACCGCAAGGCGCTGCCCGAACCCGCGCTCGGGGTGCGGCTCACCACCGGCGCCGCCGCACCGCAGACCCGGCTGGAATGCGCGCTCGCCGAGATCTTCACCGAGGTGCTCGCGCTCGACGGCACCGCGATCGGCGTCGAGGACAGCTTCTTCGACCTGGGTGGCAACTCGCTGGTCGCGGCCCGCGCGGTCGCCAGGATCAACACCTCGCTGGACGCGAACCTGACCATCCGGGAGCTGTTCGAGACCTCGACCATCGCGGCGCTGGCCGGCTACCTCAGCACGCACCGGTCCGAGTCCTCGACGCCGAAGCTGGTTCCGGCGGTGCGGCCCGAACGGGTGCCGCTGTCGCTGGCCCAGCAGCGGCTGTGGATCCTCAACCGGTTCGCCGAGCACGCCGCTGCCTACAACATGCCGCTCGCCCTGCGGCTCACCGGGCGACTCGACCTGGCCGCGCTGCGCGCGGGCCTGCGGGACGTGCTCGATCGCCACGAGAGCCTGCGCACCAGCTTCCCCGCCGGTCCGGCCGGTGCCTACCAGCTGATCCACCCGGCTGCCGCGGTGGAACCGGCACTGGAGCCGGTCGACGTGATCGCCGCCGATCTGGCCGGCCGGGTCGCCGAGGTGACCGGGCGCGGCTTCGATCTGCGCACCGAAACCCCGCTGCGGGTCGCGCTCTACCGGGTCGGCGCCGACGACCACGTGCTGCTGGTGGTCCTGCACCACATCTGCGGTGACGGCTGGTCGGTCGCCCCGCTGGCCAGGGACCTGATGGTCGCGGTCGCCGCGCGCGCCGAGGGCCGCGCGCCCCAGTGGACACCGCTGCCGGTGCAGTACGCCGACTTCGCGCTGTGGCAGCGGGAACTGCTCGGCCACGAGGACGACCCGGAATCGCCGCTGGGCAAGCAGCTCAGCCACTGGGGCGAGACACTGTCAGGCCTGCCCGATCAGCTCGACCTGCCGCTGGACCGGCCACGGCCACTGCAGCGCGGCACCCGCGGCGACACGGTGGCCTTCACTGTCGACGCCGAGACCCGCCGTGCCGCAAGCGAACTCGCGCAACGTCGCGGGGTCAGCATGTTCATGGTGCTGCACGCCGCGCTCGCGACCCTGCTGGCCCGCCTGTGCGGGAGCACCGACATCGCCATCGGCACGCCCATCGCGGGCCGCTCCGACCCTGGCCTCGACGACCTCGTCGGCATGTTCGTCAACACGCTGGTGTTGCGCACCGAGGTCGACCTGGCCGCCGGTTTCGGCCGGATGCTCGATCTGGTCCGCGAGACCGATCTCGACGCCTTCGCCAACCCCGACGTGCCGTTCGAGCGGCTCGTCGAACTGGTGAACCCGGATCGCTCGACCTCGCGGCATCCGCTGTTCCAGGTGATGCTGTCCTACGACCGCACCCCGGAACTGCGGGTCGAATTGCCCGGTGTCGCGGCCGAACTGGTGCCGGTCGAGACCGGGGTCGCCAAGTTCGACCTGCAGCTCGAGGTCCGCGACCAGCACGCCGACGGGCCGCTGCACGCCGAATTCGGTTTCGCCACTGACGTTTTCGACCGCTCGACGGTGGAAGCGATCGCCCGGCGGTTCACCACGCTGCTGGCCGCCATGGTGGCCGACCCGGCGAAGCCCACCGGTGACCTCGCGCTGCTCGATCGCCGCGAGACCGCACGGCTGGTCCCCGTCGCGGGCGCACCGGCCGAACCCGCGGGGACGCTGGCCCGCCTGCTCGGTGAGACCGCGCAGCGGCTGCCCGACGCCGTCGCCGTGCGCTACCTCGGCTTCGACACCACCTATCGCGAGCTCGACGAGCGCTCGAACCGGCTGGCGCGCAGCCTGATCGCGCACGGCGCCGGGCCGGAAGCGGTGGTCGCTGTCGCGCTGCCGCGCAGCCTGGAATCGATCGTCGCCATCTGGGCGGTGGCCAAGTCCGGCGCGGCGTACGTGCCCGTCGACCCGGCCTACCCGGCGGAGCGGATCGCGCACATGATCGGCGATTCCGGTGCGGTGCTCGGGCTCACGCTGCCCGAACATCTCGCCGCGCTGCCCACCACGACCGGCAAGCACCGCAAGGCGCCGGAATGGCTGGTCTTCGGTACCGCCGAGTTCGAGGCCGACTGCGCGAGCAGCTCGGCCACCCCGCTCACCGACACCGACCGCAGGCACCCGATGCGGGCCGGTCAGCCCGCGTACCTGATCTACACCTCCGGTTCCACCGGTACGCCGAAGGCCGTCGTGGTCACCCACGCCGGCATCGCCTCGCTCGCCAGCGAGCAGACGCAGCTGTACAGGGTGACCGATGCGGCCAGGACCATGCACTTCTCGTCGCCGAGCTTCGACGCCTCGGTGCTGGAACTGCTGCTCGGTTTCGCCGCGGGCGCGACCATCGTTGTCGCCCCCGCCGACCTGTACGGCGGCTTGGAGCTCGCCGGTTTCCTCCGGTCGGAGCGGATCACCCACGCGTTCATCACGCCTGCCGCGCTGGCCACCGTGCCTGCCGGTAACTTCCCCGATCTGGGCACGGTCATCGTCGGTGGCGAGGCCTGCTCCGACGCGCTCGTCGACACGTGGGCGCCGAAGTACCGGATGCACAACATGTACGGCCCGTCGGAGGCGACCGTCGCCGTCACCGCGAGTGCCGCCATGCAGGCGGGGGAGCCTGCTCCGCTGGGTGGGCCCGTGCGTGGCATGCGGCTGTTCGTGCTCGACCGCCGCCTGCACCCGGTGCCGCCGGGCACACCCGGCGAGCTGTATGTCTCGGGACCCGGTGTGGCCCGCGGCTACCTCGGCAAGCTCGCGCTCACCGCGCAGCGGTTCGTGGCCAACCCGCACGGCCGGGTCGGCGAACGCATGTACCGCACCGGCGATCTCGTCGTCGCCGACCCGACGGGCCGGTTGCGGTTCCTCGGCCGCGCCGACGACCAGATCAAGATCCGCGGCTTCCGCATCGAACTGCGCGAGATCGACCATGTCCTGCGCGAGCACCCGGGGGTGCAGTCGGCGCTGACCGTCGTGCACGTCGACGAACACGGCCAGCAGCGGCTCGCGTCCTACGTGACCCCCCAGCGTCCGGTCGATCCGGCGGCCGTCCTGGCCACCGCGCGCGGCAGGCTGCCCGGGTACATGGTGCCCGCGGCCGTCACCGTGATCGACCGGATGCCGGTGACCCCGGCGGGCAAGCTGGACCGAAAGGCTCTGCCCGCACCGGAATTCGCCGTCACCACGGGCACCCGCGCGCCGCGTACCCATCTGGAGATGCGGGTCGCGGCGGTGTTCACCCAGATCCTCGGCAGCCCGGTGCCTGGTGCGGAAGATAGCTTCTTCGAGATCGGCGGCAACTCGCTGCTGGCCACCCGGCTGGCGGCCGCGCTGCACTCGGACTTCAGTGTCGACCTGCCGGTGCGGCAGATCTTCGAGGCGCCGACCGTGGCCGGTATCGCCCAGCTGATCACGGAAGCGCCCCGGACGCAGCGGGTGGCGCTGGCGGTACACACCCCACGCCCGGGACGCATACCACTGTCGCTGCCGCAGCAGCGGCTGTGGTTCCTCAACAGATTGTCCCCCGAATCGAGCGCCTACAACATCGCATTCGTCTTGCGAATCGGCGGAGATCTGCACCTCGGCGCCCTGCGCGCCGCCGTCACCGATCTGGTGGAGCGGCACGAGGTGCTGCGCACGGTCTTCCCCGAGGATCTCTCCGGTGCCCAGCAGGTGGTCCTGCCGATCACCCAGACGGTTCCCGCGATCGAGGTCGTCGACAGCGATCCCGAGCAGGCGGACACCGCACTCACCGAGCTGGCGCGCAAGGGATTCGACCTGACCAGGGAGACGCCGCTGCGCGTCCAGTTGCTGCGGGTCGCGCCCGGCGAGTACCGCCTCGGCGTGATCATCCATCACATCGCCGCCGACGGCTGGTCGCTGGGCCCGCTGACCAGGGACCTGGCGCTGTCGTACGTGGCCAGGTGCGGTGGCACCGCGCCGGTGCGCGCGCCGCTGCCGGTGCAGTACGCCGACTTCAGCCTGTGGCAGCGCGCCGTGCTCGGCGCGGAGGACGATCCGGACAGCATCGCCGCCAACCAGCTCGCGCACTGGCGCGAAGCCCTGGCGGAACTGCCCGACGAGCTGCCGTTGCCGTTCGACCGGCCGCGTCCGCTCGACCCCACCGGCGTGGCGGGCAGTGTGGAATGCGAGGTTTCGGCACCGCTGCAGCGGGCCATGCACGAGCTGGCGGCGCACACCGGCGTGAGTCTGTTCATGGTGGTGCGCTCGGCGCTGGGGGTGCTGCTGCGCAGCGTCACCGGCGGCCGCGACATCCCCCTGGGTACCCCGGTGGCCGGACGCACCGACATCCAGCTCGACGACCTGGTCGGCATGTTCGTCAACACCCTCGTCCTGCGCTCGGATGTCGACCCCGGCCGCAGCTTCGTCGACCTGCTGCACGCCGACCGCGACGACGAACTGGCCGCGATCGCCAATGCCGACCTGCCCTTCGAACGGGTCGTCGACGCGCTCGGCCGCGACAGCAGGGCGAGCAACCGGCATCCGCTGTTCCAGGTCGCGCTGAGCATGCAGGACGACCCGGCGCCGGAGCTGGAACTGCCGGGTCTGCGGCTCGCCGCCGACGAACTCGACATCGCCCGCGCCAAGTTCGATCTCGAACTGCGGGTGGCGCCCGCCGAGGGCGGCGGTCTCCGGTTCGACTTCGTCTACGCCGCCGAGATGTTCGATGCCGCCACCATCGAGACCCTCGCGGAACGCTTCGTGCTGATCCTCACCCAGGCGACCGCCGACCCGGAGCAGCTGGTGTGCGAGATCGAAGCGCTCACCGTCGACGAACACCGTGCCCTGGTGCCCGCGCAGGGCCCGGCCCCGGTGACGCCGGTCGTGCTGGCCGACATCGTCGAACGCGCGGCAACCAAGTTCGCGCATCGGCCTGCCCTGCGCTGGTTCGCCGGCGGCAGCGTCGACGGTGCGGTGGGCGAGCTCGACTACGACGAGGTCGGCTTCCGGGCACACCGGCTCGGCCGGGCGCTGATCGCGCGTGGCATCGGCACCGGTGACCGGGTCGTCGTCGGCTTGACCCGTGGATTGGACTGCGCGCTGGCCATTTTCGGCGTCGCCGCCAGCGGCGCGGTCTTCGTTCCGGTCGACCCGCGGTACCCCGCCGACCGGGTGCGCCACATGCTCACCGACTCGGGTTCCCGCGCGGTCATCACCACCAAGTCCGATGCCGAAGCGCTGCGCGAGGCCGCCGGTCCGCTCGACACCCAGTGGCTGCTGGTCGACGACGCCGACCTGCACGCCGAGCTCGCGGGCTACGACAGCGTCCCGATCACCGATGCCGAACGGATCCGCCCGGTGCGGCCCGCCGACACGGCCTATCAGATCTACACCTCCGGCTCGACCGGTCTGCCGAAGGGCGTCGCGGTCACCCACAGTGGTCTGGTCAGCCTCGCGGTCGACCTGCAGGAGCGGACGGGCCTCGACCGCTTCGCGCGCACGTTCTTCTTCTCGACCCCCAGCTTCGACGTCTCCGTCCTTGACATGCTGCTGGCGGTCTGGTCGGGCGCCGAGATGGTGATCGGACCGATCGACATCTATGGCGGCGACGAGCTCGGCGCGCTGCTCGACCGGGAGGACATCACCCACACCTTCCTGACGCCTGCCGTGCTGGCCTCGATCGATGTCACCCGCTGGCCGCTGCCGCGTTTGCGCGCGCTGATGGCCGGTGGCGAGGCGGTGCCGCCCGATCTGGTGGCGAGCTGGGCGCCGGGCAGGCGTTTCGTCAACGCCTACGGTCCCACCGAAGCCACCGTCATCGCCGCGATGTCGGAGATGCGGGTGGGTGTGCCGGTGGCCATCGGCACACCGGTGCGTGGCGCGCGGGCCCTGGTCCTGGACGAGCGGCTGCGGCCGGTCGTCACCGGAGTGCCGGGTGAGCTCTACCTCGGCGGGCCCGGCATCGCCCAGGGTTACCACGAGCGCTTCGGCCTCACCGCGGGCCGTTTCGTCGCCGACCCGTCCGGGCCGGCGGGCACCCGGATGTACCGCACCGGTGACGTCGTGCGGTGGACCGCCGGCGGCGAACTGGAATACCTCGGCCGCAGCGACCACCAGGTCAAGGTGCGCGGTTTCCGGATCGAACTCGGCGAGATCAGCGCGGTGCTCGGCAGCCACCCGGATGTCCGGTTCGCGCACACCGAGGTCCGGCGGATCTCCGGCGACGACCGGATCGTCGCCTGGGTGCAGCTCGCCGACGGGACCGAGCCGACGCAACTGGCCGCGGTCCGCGAGCACGCGGCGGCCCGGCTGGCCGGGCACATGGTGCCCGCGTCGCTGACCCTGCTCGATCGCGTGCCGCTCACGCCGATCGGCAAGCTCGACCGCGGCGCACTGCCGGAACCGGAATTCACCGTCACCGCGGGCCGGGCGCCGCAGACCGCCTCCGAACGGCTGGTCGCCCAGGTCTTCACCGACCTGGTCGGCACCACGTCGATCTCCGCCACCGACAGCTTCTTCGACATCGGCGGCAACTCGCTGCTCGCGACCCAGCTGGTGGCACGGCTGGCCGCGGCCAGCAATGTGCGGCTGGAGGTGCGGACCGTGTTCACCGCGCCGACCGTCGAAGAACTCGCCGCGCTCATCGAGTCAGGGCCGTCCGGCGACGAAGGCCGCCCCGACCTGGTGAAGCAGCAACGCCCGGACCGGATTCCGCTGTCCGCGGCGCAGCGCAGGCTGTGGTTCCTCAACCGGTTCAACGCGGGCGCGCAGGGGGAGGGCCAGTCGGCGGGCGCCTACAACATCCCGGTGGTGCTGCGCCTGCACGGCCCGATCGACCTGGATGCGCTCATTGCCGCTTTGCACAGGGTGCAACGTCGGCACGAGACGCTGCGCACGGTGTTCCCGGAGAGCTCGGGCGAGCCCGAACAGCTCGTGCTCGACCCGGCGATCGCCGCCGTCACCCTGTTCCACGCGTCGGTGCGGCCGGACGAGGTCGATGCCGCCGTCACCCGGTTCGTCACCCCCGGATTCGATCTGTCTGCCTCGGTCCCCATGCGGGCGGCGCTGATCACGGTCGACCACACCGGTCTGCCCGTGCCCACCCAGGCCAAGCTGGCCGTCGCGGGGTCGAGGGAGCACGTGCTCGTCCTCGTCGTGCACCACATCGCGATGGACGGGTGGTCGCTGGAACCGCTGGCCGGTGAGGTCGCCGCCGCCTACCGCGGTATCCGGACAGGCGAACAGTTCGGCGAACTGATCCCGGAGATCCAGTACACCGACTACACGCTGTGGCAGCAGGAACTCCTCGGCACCGAGGACGACCCCGACTCGCTGATCAGCAAGCAGCTGGCGCACTGGCGCGAGGTGCTCGACGGCCTGCCGGAACTGCTCACCGTCCCGGCCGACCGTTCGCGGCCGCCGGTGCCCTCCTACCGGGGCGGCACTGTCGACTGCCAGGTCGACGCGGCCACCCACCGCGCGCTGCGCAGCATCGCCACCGCCAACAACGTCAGCATGTTCATGGTGCTGCACGCGGCACTGGCCGTGCTGCTGCACCGCGTCACCGGCGACGACGACATCGCCGTCGGCACCGCCACCGCGGGCCGTGGTCATCCGGCGCTGGACTCGATGATCGGCATGTTCGTCAACACCCTGGTGCTGCGCACCGAGGTCGCCGACGAGCGTGCGTTCGTCGACCTGCTGCGCACCGTTCGCGACGGTGACCTCGACGCGTTCGCCAATGCCGACATGCCCTTCGAACGGCTCGTCGAGGTGCTCAATCCGGCGCGCTCCCAGGCCCATCACCCGCTGTTCCAGGTGATGCTGTCGGTGCGCAACAACCCGGTGCGGATGCTGGAACTGCCCGGTCTGCGGATCGAGGCCGTCGACGCCGACGCCGGCATCGCCAAGTTCGACCTGCAGTTCACCTTCACCGAGACCCAGACCGCCGAGCGTGTCGGCGACGGCATCAGCCTCGCGGTGAACTACGCGGCCGACCTGTTCGACGAGGGCACCGCGCGCAGGCTGGGCGAACGGCTGGTCCGGCTGCTCACCGCGGTCGCCGCCGACCCGAACACGGCCGTGGGCGATCTGGCCCTGCTCGACGCGGTCGAGTGGACCGCGCTCGCGCCGGTGCACGGTACCCGCGCCGATCGGCCGGTCACCTTCCCCGCGGTGTTCGGCGCCGCGGTGGCACGGTCAAGGGACGGGGTGGCGCTGTGCGCGGGCGACACCGTGGTCACCTACGACGCCCTCGACCGCTGGACCAACCGGCTCGCCAGGGTCCTCATCGGTCAGGGGATCGGCCCGGAAAGCCTGGTGGCGCTCGGCGTCCCGCGATCGGTCGAATCGGTGGCGACGATGCTCGCGGTCGCCAAGGCCGGTGCGGCGTTCGTCCCGGTCGACCCGAACTACCCGGCCCAGCGGATCAGCCACATGCTCACCGACTCCGGTGTCGCCGTCGGCCTGACCCTGCTGGCGCATCGTGATCGGCTGCCCGGTGACTGCCGCTGGCTCGTCCTCGACGATCCGCAGACCCGCGCCACCGTGCTCGGCACCGACGATTCGCCGGTCACCGACGCGGACCGGATCCGGCCGCTGCGCCTGGCCAACCCGGCGTACGTGGTCTACACCTCCGGGTCCACCGGCACACCGAAGGGCGTGGTGGTCACCCACGGCGGCATCTCGAACTTCGCCGCCGAGACCGCCGACCGCTACGACGTGCGGCCGGGCAGCCGGGTACTGCACTTCGCCACCCCGAGTTTCGACGGCTCGATGCTCGACATCCTGTTCGCGCTCGGCGGGGCGGCGACCCTGGTGATCGCGCCGCCGGGAATCGTCGGCGGCGAGGACCTGCGGCAGCTGTTCATCCGCGAGCGGATCACGCACGCCTTCGTCACCACCGCCGCGATCGGCACCGTCGACCCGGCGGGTGTGCACTCACTCGCGCACGTCCTCGTCGGCGGCGAGGCGCTGCCGCCGGACCTGCTGGCCCGCTGGGCGCAGGGGCGCAACTTCTACAACGTCTACGGCCCCACCGAGACGACGATCGTCACGCTGATGCCGCAGCCGATGAGCCCACAGGGCCCGATCGTCATCGGCGGCCCGATCCGGGGCGTCAGTGCCACCGTCCTGGATCGGCGGCTGCATCCGACCCCGATCGGTGTCACCGGCGAGTTGCAGCTGGCC
This sequence comes from Nocardia sp. NPDC055053, assembly GCF_053608285.1. Taxonomy (NCBI): domain Bacteria; kingdom Bacillati; phylum Actinomycetota; class Actinomycetes; order Mycobacteriales; family Nocardiaceae; genus Nocardia; species Nocardia sp. NPDC055053. The sequence continues at coordinate 35,181 of NZ_JBSGVD010000047.1, forward strand.
GGTTCGGCGCTGGCCCGCGGTTACCACAACCGGCCCGGCCTGACCGCGCAGCGTTTCGTCGCCAATCCCTATGGCGCGCCGGGCGAACGGATGTACCGCACGGGCGACCTGGTGCGCTGGCGCAGCGGCGCGAAGCCGACGCTGGATGTGGAGTACGTCGGCCGCACCGACCACCAGGTGAAGGTGCGCGGTTTCCGCATCGAACTCGGCGAGATCGACGTCGCGTTCGGCAGGCACATCGACGTCGAGTTCGCCCTCACCATCGGGCACACCACGCAGGCGGGTGTCACCGCGCTGGTCTCGTACGTGAAGGCACGCGCAGGCGCCGCGCCGACGGTGCGTGAACTGCTCGACCATGTCGGCGCGCACGTGCCGAACTACATGGTCCCGCAGTCGGTGATGCTGCTCGACGAGGTGCCGCTGACTCCCGTCGGCAAGCTCGACCGGGCCCAGTTGCCCGAGCCGGTGTTCGTCGCGACCGAGGGCTACCGCGCGCCGGTGACCCCGGCCGAGGTGGCGCTGTGCACGGTGTTCGCCGAGGTGCTCGGCGTCGAGCGGGTCGGCGCCGACGACGGGTTCTTCGAACTCGGCGGCAACTCGCTGCTGGCCACCAAAGTCGTTGCCGCACTGCGTGAGCAGGGCTACGACATGCCGGTGCAGCTGATGTTCGGCGACGCCACTCCGGCAGGCATCGCCGCCAGGCTCGACGGCGCCGACGCCGGCGCGGCCATGGCGGCGGCGACGGGACCGGTGCTCGCCATCCGCCCGTCCACCAGCCCGCACGACACCCCGCTGTTCTGCGTGCATCCCGCGATCGGCCTGGCTTGGTGCTACGCGGGTCTGCTCGCGCACCTCGCACCGCAGCGACCGGTGTACGGCCTGCAAGCGCCGCACGTGTCCGGGGACGACGGGTTCACCACGATCCCCGAAGCCGCCGGACACTATGTGGCCGCTATCAAGTCGATCCAGCCGCACGGTCCCTACCATCTGCTCGGCTGGTCGCTCGGCGGCCTGATCGCGCAGGAGGTGGCGGTCCAGCTGCAGGACACGGGGGAGGACGTCGCGCTGCTGGCCATGATGGACAGCTACCAGCTCGGCGACCGCTGGCTCGACACCGCGATGCCCAGCGTCGCCGACATCCTCGGCGAGTTCGGTGCCGACCTCGTCGGCGGGGCACCGCTGCCCGCCGATCTCGACCTGCACCAAGCGGCGGATCTGCTGCGGGCACAGCCGGGCCCGTTCGCCGCGCTCTCGGTCGAGAATCTCGAACGGCTCTACACCGGGTACGCCGACGGCACGGTGATGGCCAACCGGTTCCGGCCGCGCACCTTCGACGGCGACCTGGTGTTCTTCACCGCGGCGGCGGACGAGATCAACGCCGCCGATCCCGGCAGGCGCGCCGAAGCCTGGCAGCCGTTCGTCACCGGCAACATCCACAACCACGACCTGCCCTGCAGGCATGCGGCGATGACAACGCCGGAATCGCTGGCGGTGATCGGCCCCGTGCTGCATCGCCACCTCGACGCGGTCCCGGAGATCACCGTGTGCGGAGGCAGCCAGAAGGAGATGCGTCCGTGAGTTTGGCGGTAGAAGTACGTGGCCTGGCCAAGAGTTACGGCAAGGTGCGCGTGCTGAAGGAGATCGACCTGGAGATCCCGGCGGGCACGGTACTCGGCCTGCTCGGTCCCAACGGCGCAGGCAAGACGACCACCGTGCGGGTCGTCACCACGCTGCTACGGCCCGACGCGGGTTCGATCCGGGTCGCCGGAGTCGACGTACTGGCCGACCCGGCCACGGCGCGGACCAGGATCGGATTGTCGGGCCAGTACGCGGCCGTCGACGCGAACCTGACCGGCTACGAGAACCTGCGCATGGTGGCACGCCTGTACGGCATGTCCCGCAAGCAAGCGGTATCGCGGGCCGAGCAGCTGCTCGCCGCCCTCGGCCTCGAGCACGCGGCGGGCAGGCGTGCGGGCACCTACTCCGGCGGTATGGCCCGGCGGCTCGACCTGGCGGGCGCGCTGGTCGCGCGGCCGCCGGTGGTGGTGCTCGACGAGCCGACCACGGGCCTTGACCCGCGCGGGCGGCTCGACATGTGGCAGGTGATCGGTGAGCTCGTCGACGACGGGACCACCGTCCTGCTCACCACCCAGTACCTCGAGGAAGCCGACCTGCTCGCCGACCGGATCACGGTCATCGACAAGGGCACCGTGATCGCGCGGGGCTCGGCCGACGAACTCAAGACCTCCATCGGCGGTGACCGGCTCACCGTCACCCTCGCCGCCGGGCAGAGCCCCTGGCCCGCGGTGAAGGTCCTGCAGCAGGTCGGCGTCGGTGAACCGATCCACGAACCCGGCAGCGCGGAGGTGTCGGTGGTGGTCGGCGACGGATCCCGCACCATGGTCGAAGCGCTGCGCCGCCTCGACGACGCCGGCGTGTGCGTCGTCGACGCCGTTGTCGTCCGCCCCACCCTGGACGACGTGTTCCTTTCCCTCACCGGGACTCCGGCCGAACCGGCCGTCGAAGAATCCGAAACCGACGATGTGCAAGAGGAGATTCTGTCGTGAGCGTGGCACCGGAGGTTTCCGATGAGCACGAGACCCGTGAAATGCCGATCCAGACGAGCTCACCTCGTCCCGCCGCTGCCGACGGCGCGCGGCCGCGGGCCCGGTTCATCCGGGACAGCGCGATCGTGGCCCACCGCAACCTGCTGACGATTCTGCGGGTACCGACGCTGCTGGTCACGGCCACGATCCAGCCGCTGATGTTCGTGTTCCTGTTCGCCTACATCTTCGGCGCGTCGCTCGGTGGCGACCAGTACCGCGAGTTCCTGCTGGCGGGCATCTTCACCCAGACGGTCGCGTTCAATGCCGCCTTCACCACCGTCGGTCTCGCCGGCGACCTGCAGAAGGGCATCATCGACCGGATGCGGACGCTGCCGATGTCACGGTTGGCGGTGCTGATGGGCCGTACGCTGTCCGACCTGGTCGTCAACGTGCTCAGCCTGGGTGTGATGGTGATCTGCGGGTACATCGTCGGCTGGCGCATCCACGGCAGTGCCGCCGACGCCGCGCTGGCCTTCGCCATCATCCTGCTGTTCGCCTTCGCGATGTCCTGGGTCGGCGCGCTGACCGGCCTGATCTCACCGACCGTCGAGGTCGCGCAGAGCGCTGGCCTGATCTGGATGTTCCCGCTGTCGTTCATCTCCTCGGCGTTCATCTCCGCCGAGACCCTGCCGGGTCCGCTGCGCACCATCGCCGAATGGAACCCGATCACCGCGGTCTCCGCGGCGGGCCGCAAGCTGTTCGACAACGACGCACCACCGTCGTTCGCCCCCGCGACCGGCTGGGCCGCCGACAACTGCGTCCTCTACGCCGTCATCTGCTCGCTGGTCATCCTGGCGGTCGCCATGCCCGCCGCGTTGTTGCAGTACCGCAAGGTCGCCAGCCACTGAGCGCTCGCGCGACCGGCAACGGCGAAGGCCGCCTCCCGGA
>NZ_JBSGVD010000048.1:0-37363 GCF_053608285.1 Nocardia sp. NPDC055053
GTCAGGCACCGTTGCTTGCTCCTTCGTCGCGTACGCAACGGCGCCTGACCGGCGGGACGGCCGCGACGGCCGCTGCGCGGCCTGCCCCTCCTCGAGGTCGGGGCGTGCGTGGCCAGGTTTGTTTTGCGGCTGCGCGCGTAGTGCGGCGTCAGTGGCCCTCGTGCACAGTAGAATTCGGTGCGTGGCGATACCCAATCAGCCGATCGGTGAGACGGTCGAGCACCCGCAGGCGAACCTGATCCTCGTGCTCGGGCTGCTCAGCCCGTTCTGCTGCGGGATCTTCGGGCCGGTCGCGTGGGTGCTCGGCAAGCGGGCGCTCAACGAGATCGACGCGTCCTACGGCGCGCTGTCCGGGCGCTCCCAGGTGACGATCGGGTACATCGCGGGCATCCTCGGCACCATCCTGATGGTGCTGTTCGCGTTGCTGTACCTGGCGGGATCCTGCAACGGTAATTTCTGAGCGTCAGTCCAGGCTGGGACGTTCCTCGGGGACGTCCCAGGCGGGCCATTCGGTGCTGACGCGGCCCGTCCACTTCGGCTGCCGCCGTTCCTTGAACGCCGCCATCGCCTCGCCGCCGTCGACGCTCTTGGCGACGTGGGCGTTGAGCTCGGATTCGAGCTGCCCGACGACGGCCTGCGTCATGCCGAGGCTCTCCCAGATCAGCCGCTTGGTCAGCGCGACCGGCAGCGGCGCGGGCCCGGTGGCGATGTCGTGGGCGACCGACAGCGCGGTCGGCAGCACCTCGCCAGCGGGCAGGCTGGCATTGGCCAGGCCCATCGACTTGGCCTCATCGCCGTCGAAGGTGCGCCCGGTCAGCATGATGTCGGCGGCATTGGCCAGCCCGGCCAGCCGCGGCACCGTCCAGTGCGCGTAGCCGTCGGCGAGCACGCCACGGCGCACCTGGCTGAGCCCGTAGACGGCGTCGTCGGCGAAGTACCGCAGGTCGCACTGCAACGCCAGCGCCAGCCCGATCCCGACCGCGTGGCCGTTGACCGCGGCGATCACCGGCTTGCGGACCTGCCACGGCGGCGGATCGAGCGTGGCGCTCACCTCGCCGGCCCGGGCGGACAGATCGGCGCCGGCGCAGAAGGCGGGCGCGGTGCCGGTGATGACGACGGCGCGGATCGCGTCCTCGATATCGCAGCGGTGCAGCGCGGCGCTCAGCTCGGCCGCCATCGTCGGGGTGACGGCGTTCTGCTGCGCGGGACGGTTGAGCGTGAGCACGGCGACCCCGGCAGAGACATCGACGAGCAGTTCCGAACTCATGGGATCGAATGGTACTAGCGGCCGGGCGTCAGCGGCCGGAGACGGTAGCTTGCGTAGCCGCGGAGGCTGCCGACCGACCGGCCGCTGGATCGAACACGGATCTACTCGCGCAGCAAGTGTCTTCCGATGGCGTACTTGTGGACTTCGGTCGGACCGTCGTAGAGGCGGAACGCGCGCATATCCCGGAACAGCATCTCCACGACCGTCTCGTCGCTGATCCCGATCCCGCCGAGCACCTGCACACAGCGATCGGTGACCTTGAACAGCTCCTCGGAGACATAGGACTTGGCCATCGAGGATTCGTGCCTGGCCTGCTGTCCCTGATCCATCAGCCAGCAGCTGTGCCAGATGGTCAGCCTGCACTGGTGCAGCGCCACCTCGTTGTCGGCGAGCATGAACGACACGCCCTCGTGTTCGCCGATCGGCTTGCCGAAGGCGGTGCGGGTGCGCGCGTAGTCCAGGGCGATGCTCTGGGCGCGTTCGGCCGCGCCGAGCCAGCGCATGCAGTGGGTGAGCCGGGCGGGCGCCAGTCGCAGCTGGGCGTAGCGCAGGGCCTGCCCGGTGCGGCCGAGCACGGCCGACGGCGGCAGCGTGAGGTTCTCGAACCGCACCACCGCGTGCCCGCCGACGTAGTTGCGGTCCATCGTGTTCATGATCCGCTCGATGACGATGCCATCGGCGTCGCCGTCGGTGAGGAACAGTGTCGGCCCGGCGGGCAGGTGCGGGTTCTCGGCAAGGCGCGCCATGATGATCCAGGTCTTGGCCCCGTCGGCGCCCGTGATCAGCCACTTGCGCCCGTTGACGACGAAGTTCTCCCCGTCGAACACCGCCTCGGTGCTCAGCTGACCCGGATCCGAGCCGGCGCCGCCCGGTTCGGTCATCGCGAACACCGAGCGCTGCTCACCCCGGATCACCGGCATCAGATACCGGTCGACCTGGTCCGGGTCGGCGATCTTGCCGAGCAGGAACATATTGCCCTCGTCGGGCGCGGCGCAGTTCATCGCGACCGGGCCCAGCGTCGACCAGCCCGCCGCCTCGTAGACGAGCGCCTGCTCGACATGGGACAGGCCGAGCCCGCCGTATTCGACCGGCGCCTGCACCGTGAGCAGCTTCTCCGCCCGCGCCAGTTCGACGAGTTCGGCGCGCAGTTCGTCGGTCGGCCCGTGCGCGGTCAGGCGCGGATCGCGTTCGAAGGGCACGATCTGCTCAGCGACGAAGGCGCGAACCCGATCCCGCAGCGCGGCCAGATCATCCGGAACACTGAAGTCGATCATGCTGTGTATTTTGCGCGCCGGTGCGCGCGGGCCGCGGCCCTTTGAGCCGACCGGCCGCGTCGGCGCCGACAGCCTCGATCAGCGCGCGCCGGCCAGCTGCCGGTTGCGGTGTCCGACGAACCGGCACACCAGATAGATGGTGAACGAGATCCCGGTGACGAAGGTCGACACCGGCACACCCGGCGCCAGCGACAACAACAACCCGCCCACCGCGGACACCTCGGCGAAGATCACCGACAGCACCGTCGCCCGCAGCGGACTCGCGGTCAGCTGTGCGGCAGCGGCCGCCGGGGTGATCAGCAGCGCGAGCACCAGCAGCGCACCGACGATCTGCACCCCGAACGCGGCGGTGATGCCGAGCAGCACGGCGAACACCACCGACAGCGCCCGCACCGGCACCCCGCGCGCGATCGCGACCTCGGGATCGGAACTGGCGAACAGCAGCGGCCGGTAGACCACGGCCAGCACCGCGAGCACGGCCGCGGTGCAGGTGACCAGCAGCGCCAGCCCGTCGTAGCCGACACTGGCGACCTGCCCGGTCAGCAGCGAGAACTTCGACCCGGCCCGGTCGGGCGCGAGCCACAGGAACAGCACCGACAGGCCGAGCCCGAACGAGAGCACCACCGCGATCACCGAATCACGTTCGCGCGCACGGGAACCCAGCCAGCCGAACAGCACGGCCGCGACCACCGACCCGGCGATCGCGCCGATCCCGACCCCGACACCGGCCAGCAGCGCCGCTGACGCGCCGGTCAGCGAGAGCTCGCTGGTGCCGTGCACGGCGAACGACATCTGCCTGCTGACGATCAGTGGCCCGATCAGCCCGGCGAGCAGGCCGAGCAGCGCACTGGCCAGCAGCGCCTGCTGCACGAAGTCGTAGGTGAGCAGGTCGGCGGTGGTGCCGACGTCGAACATCTGGTGCAGAACCTTGGTGAGCTTGTCCATCAGGCGGTACCGCCGAGGGCGTCCATGTCGTCGCCGGTCCCGACGACGACCAGCCGGTCGCGCACCCGCAGCACCTCGACCTCGGTGCCGTAGAGCTCCGACAGCGTCGCCGAGGTCATCACCTCGTCGGGCGTGCCGATCCGGAATTCGCCGTCGACGAGGTAGAGCACCCGGTCGACCAGCGGCAGGATCGGGTTGATCTCGTGGGTGACGAACAGGACCGCCGTGTCGTGCTCCCGGCGGCGCTTGTCGACGAGCTCGGCGACCAGTCGCTGATTGGCCAGGTCCAGGCTCAGCAGCGGCTCGTCGCACAGCAGCACCGACGGATCGCCGACGAGCGCCTGCGCGACCCGCAGCCGCTGCTGTTCACCACCGGAGAGCGTCTCGAGCGGAGCGTGCGCGAAACTCTGCGCCCCGACCGCGGCGACAGCGGCCTCGACCTTGCGCGCCCGTTCACCGCGCCCACGCCAGCCAAGTCCCCAGCGGTGCCCGTCGACACCGAGCCCGACGAGATCGACCCCGCGCAACTGCACCCCGGCGTCGATGGTCTTCTGCTGCGGGACATAGCCGATGCCGGGATTGCCGACGTCGGCCTGTTTGCCCGCGACCTCCGCGGTGCCCGCCGTCAGGCCGAGCTTGCCGAGCAGCACCCGCAGCAGCGAGGTCTTGCCGGAACCGTTGGGTCCGAGGACGGCGATGAACTCGCCGGGCGCCACGTCGAGGTCGAGGCCGTGCCACAGTGTGCGGTCTCCGAACGACAGGGTTGCCCCGCGCAGGCGGATGGCCGCGTCGGCGGCAGGCTCCTGCGGCTCGGTGGCGGACTCCGCTGTGACGGTCAGCGCTGCTTCCTCGGTCGTGGACATGACCGGCCTCAGCGCAATGCCGCGGCGAGCGCCTTGGCGTTCGCGGTCTGCCACTGGACGTAATCCATTCCGGCGGGCAAGGTCTCGGAGACCTCGACGACCGCGATGCCCGCTGACTGCGCGGCGGCCCGCAGGTCCTGGGTGATCTTGTCCTCGGTCTGGCTGTTGTAGATCAGCGCCTTGACCTGCTTGCCGGTGATCAGGTCGCGGGTAGCGGCGACGGCGGCCGGGGCCGGATCGGTCTCCTGCTCGATCGCTTCCTGGAACTCGTGCGGGGTCTTGTCCTGCGCGGTCGCGGCCACCAGCAGGTAGTGCGCGAGCGGCTCGGACTGGGCGACGGGCGCGTTCGGATGCTGGGTGGCGATGGTGCCGGTGATGGTGCTGACACCGATCAGCTGGTTCTTGAAGGTGGTCGCCCGCTCGGTATAGGCGGCGGCATTAGCGCTGTCGAGCTCCCCGAGCTGGGCGGCGATCCGGTCGGCGACCGCGGCGACGGTGCTGACGTCGTACCAGACGTGCTCGTTTTCGTCGCTCTTGTCGGCCCGCTGCTCGAACGCCTCGACGGTCCGCTTGTCCTTACCGGAGATGGCCTTCTCGATGAACTCGTCGTAGTGCCCGCCGTTGAACACGACCAGGTCGGCGTCGCTGATCTTGGCGGTATCGGTGGCCGAGGTCTCGAACGAGTGCGGATCGGCGGCGGGATCGCTGATGATCGAGGTGACCTGCACATCGGGCCCGGCGACCGCGGTCGCGATGGAGCCCCATACATTCGTGGACGCCACGATCGACAGACCATCGGAACCCTTGGAGCCGTCGCCACAGGCAGTGAGCACGACCGCGGCCGCAACTCCCGCCGTGAGACCGGCACACACGCGGGCGAATCGACTGTTCACGCAGTACTCCTGGCCGTGCTCGATCAGGCAGGCTGTGCCCTAGATCATAATGGAAACCGTTACCGTTTTACTTTAGCAGCAACGAGTACCCGGTACGAACCACACCGAAAAGCCGGGCTCGGAATCCAGGCCAGACTTGTCGAGACCGGCAGCCCTCGCCGATGAGCTGGTAGGCCTCGATCGGCAGGCGCGACGCGCGGGGAGCCCCCTTTCGCCGGGCAGATCGTTGTCATGTTGTAGCGGTAGGCCATTGCGCTGCTGCACATTTCGACCTCAGCCTCGGTGAAACGCGAGGTCGCCCAGATTGATCCGCCCGCGGTACCATCGGGCACCATGCGCACCCCAGTAGGAGGAAACGGGGCCATGTAGTGGTCCCCGCCAGCGTCCATAACGTCAGCAACTACGTCTACGGCCTCGCGGACACCTTGCGCCGAGCCCCCGGCGCCGCCAGCCTGAAGTCGAGCCCTGCGCCGACAGGAGTTGGGCAGGCGCCGTAGCAAGCACCTTCGCCATCGGACGGTCCGAGACTATCCGTCCGAACCTGGACCTGGTGTCCAATCTTCATACTCAGCGCCGACCAGGTCGTCATGAAACCGGCCTGGTGCTGATCCAGAATCAGACCTCGGGCTCTGCTCCACTTTGCGCGCGCTTCGTCGAAAGCCCGTCGTTCAGCTTCGCGTTCTTCATCGCTGAGCGGCGCGCTTCCTGCTTCTTCTGCCATTCCAGTTTCTACTGACGCGGAAGTTTTGTTGCAGACTGGAAAAGTGCCTCATCCGGAAAGCTGTCGAAATCGGCAAACAGTCATGGATCGGGCGCGGTCGATCTGCGATGTGACCGCCGACGTCGCTGTCGCGGCAGTCGTGATCTGGTTGTCACCGAGGGTTATGGTGTCCCATGTAGCGTTCGATCTGGGTCAGCCCATCGCGGAAATCGTCGGTCTCAGCGAGGACGTCGAACGATCTCAAAGTGTCCAAGATCGGCACTTCGCCGAGCGCTTCGAGTTCCTCGATCTTGTACATGATGTAATCAGCATCCGGGTCATCGGTGGTCCGGCCGATCTCGGCCGCGATGGCTCGGATACCGGCTTTTCCCCCGTGTCGGGCCAGGGCCTCTGTGGCGTCGATCATCACGGTCACGTTCTGGTCATGCAGCATGTCGCTGAGCCTGGCCAGTACGGTCGGTTGGCTGGCCCACGGAGTGAGCTTCTGTATTGCGTCAATTCTAACGCTGGTATCTGCGCTCATGGAAAGTTCGAGTGCGCTGCTCACAGTATCGGTGGAGTTATTATCGGATGGCATCATGGTATCTCCTCCGGTGTGGCGGCCCGAACGGAATTGGGTAAGGTTTGACCGAAATATTCGCCCGTTTTCGGATTTTGATTCTTTCTTACCTCGACGACGTGTGGTGTCGGAATGTCCTGTCCGGTTTCTTTATCGTGGTGAGATTTGCCTGTGAGGTCTACGCGCTTGGTTGCGATGCCGTCCTCGTCGAAGTAAGTATAGTGGGTTACGTTTCCATTCGCATCCTTCTTTACCATATACGAATTCGGGGTCCCCTTTGTGGGGAGTATTCGATCTGTGCATACGGCAGCGTTGTCCAAATTGTTCTTGAGGGACGGCTTCGGGGTCAGCTTGGTGCGAATCCAGGTCTTCAGCCGCTCGAAGAGGTCCGTTACGGCCTTCCAAGCCGCTTTGCTTGTGGTTTTCGCATTCTCGGCAACTCCCGCAAGTTGCACAATCTTTCGTGCGCGCCATGCTTTGACCGCGTCGCCGATGGTTGTAGCCCATTTTTTTGCTGATGCAACGGCCTTGGCGCCGGCGAGCATAGTTCCCGGCCCGGGAGCCAAACAAGATGCGACAACGGTAAACGCCAAATCGAGTGCTGCATCCGCGACGATGTCATTGATGAAACCATTGATCTGGTTGCGGAGCTCGACGATCGAATCTTTGTAGTCGGTGCAGGCTTTGCTGAGTTGATTGCACAGATTCAGCAGTTCGCCGATGGAGTTCTCGATCGTTTTCAGGTCTTCGCGTACCTGTGTCGCGTCTTCGGAGACGACGCCTTCGAAGAGGCTGGCAGCGATCGTGATCTTGTCTTTGGCGTTGGTGTTCTGGTAGATCCTGCCGAGACGATCCCACGCATCCGCCGCGTTCGCGAGGGTGTCGGTATTTCCGTCCGGGAGTGGGCAATTGATAGCGTCGAGGACATCGATCGCGGTCCCAGCAAGGCCTTGTGGGGTCCCGCCGGCGGCGGACGCGGGAAGTGCGTAGGGTCCGAATGTCGCCGTCGATGCCGCATCGGCCGGTCTTTCCGGCTGCACGGTGCCCCTGAGGTTGGCATCGGACTGGGCATGCTCGAATCCGATATCGTTGAGCGCTGTGCCGTACGCGCGCAGGGTCTGGTATGTCTGCCCATAAAACGAGACCGCATCCCGGGCCGACTGATCGTAAGAGGCCGCCCACGCTCGACCGTCTTCGTCTCGGCCAGCCATCATGCCGTAGCTGTTGAGTTCGCCGAAGATGTAGGTGAAGCTGTCGAACAGCGCCGCAGCAGCGTCGAAGCAGTTGGTGGCGGCCTGGTAGTAAACCTTGGGATCGACTTCCACCCTCGTGATCGTCGGCGTCATACGCCTAGAATCTTCAACGCCGTCGAAGCAGCATCGGTGTAGCTCTGGTGAGCGGTCTTCGCGGCCGTCTCCAACGCGGCCAACCCCTCCTGCATGTCTGTGACACCAGCACGCCACTCCGTGTGTGCCTCGGTGTAGGCCGCAGCCGCGGCACCAGACCAGACGTCCTCGACTTCCTTGGCTTTGGCGTCGAGCGCGGTCAGAACATCGGTGACTGCGGCCATGTATCCGCGCATACGAGCGGTCAGCTGCTCGAGCTGGTCGAGATCGACCGAGAAGGCCTGTGGTTCGGTGGTCATGCGAGTCGTCTCCGGCTTCAGAGGTTCAGCGTGTAGGTCGCCGCGGCATTCGACTCATCGACCGCAAGCAGGGTCTCGGCGGTGACCCCCAACTTGTCCGCGAGCTCGAACAACGCATCCCATACCTGATCGGCACCGAGATGGAACTCCTCCCACCCTGCGGTGAATACCCCCGCGTTGTTGCCGGTCCAGGCCTCGATCGTCGCCCGCATATCGATCACCAACGACGCGTATCCGGCCTGACACTCCTTCGCCACCTGGAATGCCAAACGCCCCAACGCCTTAACTTCCTCAGGCTCGATCGAAAGGGTCGAAGGCTCTCCCGTAGTCACGACCCCACCCCATTAACTCCCAAAACTGCGGCTTCAAGTTCCCCGTATCCCGCCGGACAATATTCCGCGCGGAGACAGACTGCAACTCGGTTGTACTCGAGCGGCCCGCATCAGGGTGGACGACGGATCTGTGGCGGCCGTCCTGGCGGAAGGTCTGCGTCCGGTACGAATCACACCGAAAAGCCGGGCTCGAGTTCGAGCCCGGCTTGTCGGGAAACCGTCAGACCAGTACGTCGGCCGGGTGGCTGAGCAGCTGGGCGCAGCGCAGCAGGCCAAGGTGGCTGTAGGCCTGGGGATGGTTGCCCAGTGAGCGTTCGGCGACGGGGTCGTACTCCTCGCTCAGCAGGCCGGTCGGCCCCGCGGCCGCGACCAGCTGGGCGAACAGTGCCTCGGCGTCCGAGCGCCTGCCGATGAGCAGGTACGCCTCGACCAGCCAGGCGGCGCACAGGTGGAACCCGCCCTCGCCGCCGGGCAGGCCGTCGTCGTGGTGGTAGCGGTAGACCGTTGCGCCGCTGCGCAATTCGGCCTCGGTCGCGATGACCGTCGCGGCGAAACGCGGGTCGGCCGGGTCGATCAGGCCGCTCAGCCCGATGTGCAGGGTGGCGGCGTCGAGATCGGTGCCGTCGTAGGCGGCGGTGTAGGACTGCACCTCGTCGTTCCAGCCCTTGGCCTTCACCTCGTCGGCGATGGTGTCGCGCAGCAGCGCCCACTCGGGATCGGCCGGGCGGTCGAAGCGCTCGGCCAGGGTCAGCGCGCGATCGATCGTCAGCCAGCCCATCACCTTCGAGTACACGTGGTGACGCGGATTGCCGCGGATCTCCCAGATGCCGTGATCGGGCTCGGTCCAGCGCCGCTGCACCGCCGACACCATCGCGTGCACCAGCTCCCAGTCGGCGTCGGGCAGCGCCTTGGCCGGCTCGATCATGCCCTGACGTTCCCGCTCGTGCGCCATCGAGGTGATCAGGTCGACGATCGGCCCGAACACGTCGAGCTGCACCTGCATGTTCGCCGCGTTGCCGACGCGTACCGGCCGCGAACCGGCGTAACCGGGCAGCAGATCGATGACGGCTTCCGGCGGCAGCGTCTCGCCGTAGATCGTGTACAGCGGGTGCAGCCGCTCGGGGCCGGGCAGGGTGTCGAGGACCCGGTGTGTCCAGCCGAGGAACTCCTCGGCCTCGGTCAGCGAGCCAAGCGTCACCAGCGCCTGCGCGGTCAGCGACGCGTCGCGCAGCCAGCAGTACCGGTAATCCCAGTTGCGCACGCCGCCGATGTCCTCTGGCAGCGAGGTCGTCGCCGCGGCCAGGATCGAGCCGGACGGGCGGTGCACGAGCCCGCGCAGGGTCAGCGCGGAGCGCTTCATCAGATCCGGCTTGAGCGGCGGCAGCTGCAGCCCGGCCGCCCACTGCGACCAGTACTGCTCGGCCAGTTGACGGCGCTGGTGTTCCGGCGTCATCGACGGCGCGAGGTCGGCGGTGCCGCAGCGCAATTCGAGCACGACCGGTGCGCCGGACGGGTCGACCACCGCGCGCGCCTGCTCGTTGGTGCCGTCGGAGAGGATCTCCCACTGCACGCCGGGCGAGCGCAGCACCATCGGATCGTTGGTGCCGCTGACCCGCAGCCCGCTCGGCACGGATTCGATGCGCACCGGCACCTGGCCGAATTCCGGCCGCGGCGCGAAGGTGACGACGGCCTTCGCGTCACCGGTGATCACGCGGGTCAGATCGGTGCGGTCGGGGGCGACGTCGTGCGGCAGGTAGTCGGTGACTTGCAAACTGGCCCAGCGGGTTTGGACGGTCATCGTGCCGTCCACGTACCGCTGCGACAGCGGCAGCCCGGCCCGCTCCGGCGCCACGGTGAAGTGCCCGGCGTTGGCGCCGCCGAGCAGGTGCGCGAACACCGCCGCCGAATCCGGCTCGGGATGGCAGAACCAGGTGACCGTCGCGTCCGGGGTGAGCAGCGCGACCGAGCGCGGGCTGGCCAGCATGGACAGCCGCTCGATGCGCGGCGCGCTGGCGCCGGCCAGCCAGGTGCGGCGTTCCTCGACCAGGAAGGCCAGCGCCCGCGCCACTTCCTCGGTCGAATCGACCCGCAGCTTGGCCAGGCTCTCGCCGTCACCGACCTTGATCCCGACATCGGGGCCGGAGAGCACCCGGAAGGCCTTCTCGTCGGTGACGTCGTCGCCGAAGAACACCGCGGCCGAGGCGCTCTCCTGGTGCCGGATGGTGTCAAGGGCGGTGCCCTTGTCGGTGGGGATCACCGCGAGCTCGATCACCGCCTTGCCCTCGGTCACCTGAACGCCGACCCAGCACGCCGGGCCCTGACGCACGGAATTCAGTGCGCGCCTGCCGATCTCGGGGCTGGCGTTGCGCACGTGCAACGCGGCGCTCGCCGGTTTCATCTCGACGGCGACGCCGGGGTTCTCGGCGGCGATCTGGGTGAATGCGGAGTTGATCTCCGTCAGCAGCTGCTTGGCGTCGTTGTCGATCGCGTGCACGAAGCCGACGTCGAACTCCGAGCCGTGACTGCCGATCAGCTGCACCTCGACCGGCAGGCGCGACAGCGCCGCCAGATCACGTAGTGCCCGACCGGAAATCACCGCCGCGGTCGTGTTCGCCAACCCCGCCAGCGCGCGTAAGGCGCTCACCGATTCCCGTTGGGGAAACGCTTTGGCGGGGTCGGACACGATCGGGGCGATAGTCCCGTCGTAGTCCGAGGCAACCAAGAGCCGTGGCACGCGCGCAACCGACGCCAGTGCACGGCGGACTTCCAAGGGCAGATCCTGTGCGCTCACGCATCCAACCTAGTGATGGGAGGAGTTGATCAGGGGGCGCGAAAAACAATACTGCGTCAATTTTGCCGCGCGAGCGGCGCGGCGGGTTGTGCGCTCCGGTGTCGGCCGGTGGCTCGCGACCGCGTCGCTAATTCCGGGCCTTTCGCCCATCGGGGCGGACCCTGTTCGCCGAGCTCAGCATGCCCGCGGGTCGATCGGAGACGCCCGCGTGGCTGGTAGATGCATGGTTCCGCATATGCGACGTCGGCTATGCATCTTCCAAGGGGAAGGCGCACAGCCGACGCGTGTCAACAGCTGTAGGGGATTTGTCGTCTATCCGCGATCGCCCAGCAACAGGTCGACGGTGAGCTCGAGTCGTTCCGTGACGTCGGTCGCCGACGCGCGCCGGGTGAGCCACGCGACCAGGTTCGACAGCCACACATCGGAGATGACCCTGGCGATGGCTAGCTGGCGCTCGTCGGGCTCGCCGTCGCTCATCGCGCGGGCGAAGACCCGGTCCATCACCTTGCCGACGCGATCGACCTCGGCCGCGGCGGAGGCGTCGGCGAACATGAACGCGCGCGTCATGGCCTCGGTGAGCAGCGGATCGCGCTGCATCATCCGGGTGATCTGGGTCAGCAGGCCGTGCATGCGCTCGGACGGGCCGTCGCCGGGTAGCGGCCTGCGCTTGCCCTCGAACTGCTCGAATTCCCTGGCCAGCGCCGAGACGAGCAGGTGCACCTTGGACGGGAAGTAGCGGTACAGGGTGCCGACGGCGACATCGGCCCGCTCGGCGACCGCGCGCATCTGGACGGCGTCGTAGCCGCCCTTGGATGCCAGCGACAGGGTGGCGTCGAGGATGCGCTTGCGGCGCTCGCGCTGGGCGTTGGAGCTCAGTTCGTCCTCGGACAGTGTCGTCACGGTGGGCGTGGGGGCCGGACTGTCCATCGTGGAAACCCTTTCACTGCGTGCGCCTGAAATGTCGGACCAGTGTAGGTCTCTTGACTTACACCCGGCCCGGATATTAGAACATGTTCTAGGAGTGGGAGCCACGCCGGAAGGGCGGTTTTTCTTGTGACCATCGCCACCACTGACGAGCATAAAGCCGCCGCGGAGTCGCTGCGGGGCTGGGCGAGTTCGGTCGCGCCGATTGCAACAATGCGGGCCGGCGGTGCCGGAAGCTGGCACCAGTACTGGCCCGCGCTGACCGAGTTCGGCCTCTTCGAGGTCGCGCTCGACGAGGAGCACGGCGGCTTGGGCGGCACCGTGGCCGACCTGGCCGTGCTGCTGGAACAAACCGCCGACGACCTGGTCGGCGGTCCGGTGCTGGCCACCGCCCTGGCCGGGCTGATCACCCAGGGCGCGGTGACCGGCGGTGCGCCGTGCGGTGTCGCCGTGCCCGGCGAGCGGCCGACCGCCACAGCGGTGGGTTCGGACGCCGACGGCTGGACCGTCACCGGCGCCTGGGACTACGTCTACGGCGCCGACAAGGACACTCAGGTCCTGGTGCCGGCGAGCACACCGGACGGCACGCGCTGGTTGCTGCTCGCGCCCACTGTGGTGACAATCACGCCGCTGCGCAACGCCGACCACACCGTGCCGCTGGCGCGGGTGGAGGCCGCCGGGGTCGCGGTGTCGTCGAGCTTCGCGCCTGAGCTCGACGTCACCGACCTGTTCGTCGCCCTCGCGGTGGCCGAATTGGCAGGCATCGCGGGCTGGTGCCTGCGCACCGCGGTCGACTACGCCAAGGTCCGTGAGCAGTTCGGCAAGCCGATCGGCAGTTTCCAGGCGATCAAGCACATCTGCGCCTGGATGCTGTGCCGCACCGAGCTGATCCGTGCCGTCGCCGCCGACGCGGCCGCCGCCATCGACGAGGGCGGCGCCGAGCTGCCGATCGCCGCCGCCGTCGCCGCGGCCGCAGCGCTCGACGCCGCGGTCGACACCGCCAAGGACGCTATCCAGGTGCTCGGCGGCATCGGCTTCACTTGGGAACACGACGCGCACTTCTACCTGCGCCGGGCCAGCTCGCTGCGCCAGCTGCTCGGTGGAACGGCGCGCTGGCGGGCCAGGGTCTCCGACCTCACCAGGGCGGGGCAGCGCCGCACCACCGGCGCCGAGCGCGTCCTCGGTGCCGCCGCGGGCGATTCCGCGCTGACCGCCGAGATCGCCGCCATCGCCGCGCTGGCGCAGGCGGAGCAGCAGCGCGCACTGGTCGAGGGCGGCTTCGTGATGCCGCACTGGCCGAAACCGTATGGGCGTGAAGCCGATCCGATGACCTGCTTGCAGATCGCCGAACAGCTGCGCCGCGCCGACCTGGAGACCCCCGACCTCGCCGTCGCGGGCTGGGCGGTGCCGACCCTGCTGCGCTTCGGTACGCCGGAGCAGATCGAACAGTTCGTCTGGCCGACCCTGCACGGCGAGGTGACCTGGTGTCAGCTGTTCAGCGAACCGGGCGCCGGCTCGGACCTCGCGGCTCTGCGCACCACGGCCGAGAAGGTCGACGGCGGCTGGGTGCTGCGCGGCCAGAAGGTGTGGACGTCGCTGGGGACGATCGCGAACTGGGGCATCTGCCTGGCCCGGACCGATCCCGCCGCGGCCAAGCACCGCGGGATCAGCTACTTCCTCGTCGACATGCGCGCCGCAGGCGTGCAGGTACGCCCGCTGGTCACGATCACCGGTGAGGAACGCTTCAGCGAGGTCTTCCTCGACGACGTCTTCGTGCCCGACGACGGCTTGGTCGGCGCGCTGAACAACGGCTGGAAGATCGCGCGCACCACCCTGTCGGCCGAGCGGGTCGCCATGGGCGGCGGCGGAATCGGCGGCGCGCTGGAGGCGCTGCTCGACCGTTTCCCGGTCGGCGGATGGGGAACTGAACTGCGTGAGGACCGCTTCGGCGACCTGATCACCTCCTCGATCGCAGGCTCGTTGCTGGAGCAGCGGATCGCGGTGGCGACCATGGCCGGAGTCGACGCGGGCGCCCAAGCCAGCGTCCGCAAACTCGTCGGTGTCCGGCACCGGCAGGACCTGGCGGAGTACGCCCTGGAGCTTTCCGGACAAGAAGGCTCCCTGGACAACGAAGCCCTGAAAGAATTCTTGCTCACACGCTGTCTCTCCATCGCGGGCGGTACCGAGCAGATCCTGTTGACCGTGGCCGCCGAACGGATTCTCGGCCTGCCGCGCGATGCGGACAGTTAGCTCGATGAAAGAGGACGCCGTGGACTTCACCCGCGACGAAAGCGCCGACGCCGTAGCCGAGGTGGTCGTGAGCCTGCTCGAACGTGAGCAGGCCCGAGATATGGAATTGTGGCCGAGCCTGATCGACTCCGGCCTGCTCGCGGTCGCCGTGCCCGAGCAGTTCGGCGGCGACGGCATGGGCCTGCTGGAGGTGTCGGCCCTGCTCATGGAGCTGGCCACCGACGCGGTGGCGGTGCCGGCACTGCCGACCTTCGGGTTCGGCGTGCTGCCGCTGCTGCCCTCGCTGTCGGAGGAGCTCGCCGGGCGCGTGGTCGCCGAGGTGGGCAAGGGCACCGTGCTCACCGCCGCGCTCAGCGAGCCGGGTGCGCCGTTCACGACCGCGCCGACCACCAAGGCGGTCCGCGACGGTGACACCGTGCGGATCACCGGCCGTAAGGTCGGCGTGATCTACGCCGAGCAGGCGCGCTGGATCCTGGTGCCCACCGACGCGGGCGTCGCGCTGGTGGAATCGGTCGCGCCGGGGCTCCGGATCATCCCGGTCGCCGGGTCGGCCGGTATTCCGGAGGCGACGCTGGTCCTCGACGACGTCGAGATCCCGGCCGATCAGCTGCTGCCCGCCGAGGTGCTGCCCCGGCTGCACCGCTACGCGCTGGCCACCATCGGCGCGGTCGCCGACGGCCTGCTCAAAGGCGCGCTCACCCTGACCGCCGAACATGTGCGCACGCGCGAGCAGTTCGGCAGGCCGCTGGCCGAGTTCCAGGCGGTGGCCCAGCAGATCGCCGACCTGTACGTGGTCTCGCGGACGCTGCACGTGGCCGCCGAATCGGCGTGCTGGGCGCTGGCCCAGGACGATTCGTCGCCCGAGCATCAGAGCCGCGTCGACGAGGACATCGAGGTGCTCGCCTACTGGGCGGCCGCCGAAGTTCCGCGCGCCATGCAGAAATGTCATCACCTGCACGGTGGACTCGGCGTGGATATCACCCACCCGATGCACCGCTACTACTCACAGGCCAAAGACCTCGCCCGTCTGCTCGGCGGCGCGGGCCTGCGCCTCGACCTTCTGGGAGCAAGATGTTCATCGATCTGACCGCCGAGCAGCGGCGGTTGCGCGAAGAATTGCGTTCCTATTTCGCCGATCTCGTCACGCCGGAGGAACACGCCGCGATGGCGGTCAACCGGCACGGCGACGCCTACCGCGAGGTGGTGCGCCGGATGGGCCGCGACGGCTGGCTCGGCGTCGGCTGGCCGAAGGAATTCGGCGGCCAGGGTTTCGGCCCGATGGAACAGCAGATCTTCTTCAACGAGGCGGTGCGCGCCGATGTGCCGCTGCCGCTGGTGACGCTGCTGACCGTCGGCCCGACCCTGCAGAAGTACGGCACCGACGCGCAGAAACAGAAATTCCTGCCCGGAATCCTGTCCGGTGACATCCATTTCGCGATCGGCTACTCCGAACCCGAAGCGGGCACCGACCTCGCCGCGCTGCGCACCACCGCGGTGCGCGACGACAGCGGCGACTGGATCGTCAACGGCCAGAAGATCTTCACCACCGGCGCGCACGAGGCCGACTACGTCTGGCTGGCCTGCCGCACCGGCTCGGTGGAGTCACGCCACCGCGGTATCACCATCCTGATCGTCGATACCAAGGACCCGGGCTACTCCTGGACCCCGATCATCACCTGCGACGGCGCCCACCACACCAACGCCACCTACTTCGACGACGTGCGGGTACCGGCGGAGATGCTGGTCGGCGAGGAGAACCGCGGCTGGCGCCTGATCACCACCCAGCTCAACCACGAGCGGGTCAGCCTCGGCCCGTCGGGCAAGATCGAGCAGCTCTACGATCGCCTGCACGACTGGTCGGCGCGGCACCAGCTGCTCGGCGAGCCCGAGGTGCGCCGCGCGCTGGGCCGGGTGCGCACCATGGTGCGGCTCAACGAGTTGCTGAACTGGCAGGTCGCCGCCGCCGACCCGGACGCCGCGCAGAACACCGTGATCGCCGACGCCTCGGCCACCAAGATCTTCTCCACCGAGTCGCTGCAGGAAGCGGGCCGGGTGGTCGAGGAGATCGTCGGCCGCTACGGCGATCCCGCCGAGCCCGGCACCGCCGAACTGCTCAGCTGGCTGGACCGGCGCACCAAGCAGAACCTGGTCGTCACCTTCGGCGGCGGCGTCAACGAGATCATGCGCGAACTGGTCGCCTCCGCCGGCCTGGAACTGCCGCGCGTCCCCCGATGAACTAAGGAGCAGGGCGTGCCGGAAAGCATTACCCCCGAAGACATTCCAGAGGCACTGGCGAAACTGGCGGCGGGCGGTGAGTCCGCACCGCGGGCCGGTCGCGACCCGGTGAACCAGCCTATGATCAACAACTGGGTCGAGGCGATCGGCGACACCAACCCGATCTACGTCGACGAAGCCGCCGCGAAGGCCGCCGGTCACCCCGGCATCGTCGCCCCGCCCGCCATGGCGCAGGTGTGGACGATGAACGGCCTGCACGGCGTGCGCGCCGCCGACGATCCGCTCGGCCTGGCCACGCAGCTGCTCGATGAGGCGGGCTACACCTCCGTCGTCGGCACCAACTGCGAGCAGACCTACCACCGTTACCTCCAGCCGGGCGAGGAGGTGACCGTCGCCAGCAGACTCTCGGAGTTCAAGGGCCCCAAGCGGACCGGGCTCGGTGACGGCTGGTTCCTGACCTTCGCCACCACCTGGTCCGTCGGCGACGAGGTGGTCACCGAGATGCTGTTCCGCATCCTGAAGTTCGCGCCCGCCGCGAAGGAAGCGGCAGCGCCGGAAGCGAGCGACATCGCCCTCGCGCCCGCCGGTCGCGTCGGTCCGGTCATCTCGAGGGACACCGAGTTCTTCTGGGCCGGTACCGAAATCGGTGAGCTGCGCATCCAGCGCCTGCCCGACGGTTCGCTGCGGCACCCGCCGGTCCCGGCCCTGTGGCAGGACAAGGCCGAGACCACCGACTACGTGGTCGCCGCAGGCACCGGCACCGTGTTCAGCTTCGTCGTGCACCACGCGCCGAAGGTGCCAGGCCGCGATCTGCCGTTCGTCGTCGCCCTTGTCGAACTCGACGAGGGTGTGCGGATGCTCGGTGAGCTGCGCGGCATCGAACCGGGCGAGGTCGCCATCGGCGTGCCCGTCCGCGTCGCCTTCGAAAAGCTCGCCGACGGAACCGTTCTGCCCTACTGGGAGGCCGCGCTGTGACCGCAACGACCGAACCCACCGCCGTCGCGGTCGGTACCACGCTGCCGGAGCTGGTGATCCACGCCGATCCCACCTTCGTGATCAGTACCGCCCTGGCCACCAGGGATTTTCAGGACGTGCACCACGACCGCGACAAGGCGGTCGAGCGCGGTTCCAGCGACATCTTCGTCAATATCCTCACCGACACCGGCTTGGTGCAGCGTTTCGTCACCGACTGGGCTGGACCGCGCGCGCTGGTGAAGTCCATCGCCCTGCGATTAGGCGTGCCGCTGTATTCCGGTGACACGCTGACCCTTTCGGGCACCGTCACCGAAGTGTCCGGCGCGCAGGTCACCATCGACGTGCGTGGTCGCGACAGTCTCGGCGAGCACATCACGGCCACCACGGTGATCGCCCTTCCCTCTCTGGAGCAAAAATGAGTACCGCATCGCGCAGCGATTCCGTGAGGGGCGGCGGTCGGGTGACGGGCGGGCCCGGCCTGTCCGGGCAAGCCGCCATCGTCGGCATCGGCGCCACCGACTTCTCGAAGGACTCCGGCCGCAGCGAATTGCGGTTGGCCGCGGAGGCCGTCAGCGCCGCGCTGGCCGACGCGGGCCTCACGCCCGCCGACGTCGACGGCCTGACCACCTTCACCATGGACACCAACACCCAGGCCGCCGTGGCCAGGGCCGTCGGCATCCCGAGCCTGAAGTTCTTCAGCCACATCGGTTATGGCGGTGGCGCGGCCTGCGCGACCGTGCAGCAGGCGGCCATGGCGGTGGCCACCGGGGTCGCCGATGTGGTGGTCGCCTACCGCGCGTTCAACGAGCGCTCCGGCGCCAGGTTCGGCCAGTTCTCGCCCGCGCTGGCGGCCGCGCCTACGTCATCGGGCATCGACGCGGGGTGGGCCTATCCGCAGGGTCTCGGCACTCCCGCCGCGCAGGTCGCCATGGTCGCGCGCCGGTACATGCACGTCACCGGCGCGACCAGTGCCGACTTCGGCGCCGTCGCGGTGGCCGACCGCAAGCACGCCGCGGTGAACCCGAACGCCTTCTTCTACGGCAAGCCGATCACGCTGGAACAGCACCAGGATTCGCGCTGGATCGCCGAACCGCTGCACCTGCTCGACTGCTGCCAGGAATCCGACGGCGGCGTCGCCATCGTGGTCACCAGCGCCGAACGCGCCCGCGACCTCCCGCAGCGCCCCGCGATCATCGCGGCCGCAGCCCAGGGCAGCGGCGTCGACCAGTACGTGATGACCAGCTACTACCGCGACGCCATGACCGGCCTGCCGGAAATGGGCCTCGTCGGTGACCAGCTGTGGGCTCAGAGCGGCCTGACCGCCGCCGATATGCAGGCCGCGATCCTCTACGACCACTTCACCCCGTTCGTGCTCATGCAGCTCGAGGAACTGGGCTTCTGCGGCCGTGGCGAGGCCAAGGACTTCATCGCCGACGGCGCCATCGAGATCGGCGGCAGGCTCCCGCTCAACACCCACGGCGGCCAGCTGGGCGAGGCCTACATCCACGGCATGAACGGCATCGCCGAGGCGGTTCGCCAGATCCGTGGCACCTCGGTCAACCAGGTCGACGAGCTCGAACGCATCCTCGTCACCGCAGGCACCGGCGTCCCCACCTCGGGGCTGGTGCTCACGGCCTGACAGGCGCAGGCGCGCAGCGATCCTCAGTCTTTCGCGCATGGCCGGAGCGCATGCGGAGGTACGCCTAGCCGGCTACCAGCTGCGGTGCACGGTGCCTTTGGGACCGGTCACCAGGCTCGCCGCGGGCACGTCGTCGGCCACGACGGCGCCCGCGGCGATCACGGCGTCGCGCCCGATGCGCACCCCGGGCAGAATCGTCGCGCCCGCGCCGATCCACACGTTCTCCGCGACGTCGATCGGCCCGCCCGTGAGGTACTTGCGTCGCTCCCCGGGGTCGACCGGATGGCTCATGGTGATCAGCGTGGCCTTCGGGCCGATCATCACGCCCCGGCCAAGCCGGATGCCCGCGTAGTCGAGAAACGTGCACCCCTGGTTGACGAACACCCGTTCCGCCAGCTCCAGGTTCAGCCCGTGGTCGGTGTAGAAGGGCGGGTAGATGGTGACGCCCGCCGGGAGCGGGCCGCCGAGGATCTGCTCGAAGAGCGCGGCCTTCGCCGCCTCGTCCTCGAAGGGCGTGGTGTTGAGGCGGGAGGTCAGCGCGGTCACCGCGAGCACCCGCTCGTGCATCGCGGCGAACTCGGCGCCGAGTACCCGTTCGCCGCGGGCCAGTCGTTCGGGATCGTGGATCAGCATGAGGTTCTCGCTCGGCATCCACCGATTCTCACCCACCCCGGGCACGTTTCGTAGGCTCGGCACGGTGATCGCACGCCACCTGGTCGATGTCCACATCCTGCTGATCCGCGACGATCGGATCCTGCTGAGCCTGCGCCGCAGCGGCGACAAGTACGACAACCGCTGGCATCTGCCCTCGGGCAAGCTCGAAGCGGGCGAGTCCGCGGCGGTGGGCGCGGTTCGCGAAGCCATGGAGGAGATCGGGGTCGAGCTCGAGCCCGCCGCTCTCCGGCTCGTCCACGTCGCCCATGTGACCGCCCCAGGGCGCGATTCGCGGCTCGGCCTGTTCTTTCGCGCCGAGCGCTGGCGGGGCGAGCCTTTCAATCGGGAGCCCGACAAATGCTATGCGCTGCAATGGTTTCCACTGAATGATCTCCCCGCCGACCTGATCGAATATTCGGCGCTCGGAATTGCCGCGCTCAATTCCGCCGCGCCCTATTCGGAATTGGGCTGGGAATAGTCACAACTGGCGTTCGCCAGAAACTGTGAGAGTGGCCTGGCCAGCTGCTCGACGGTCGCGGGCTGATCCGCGCGCAGACCGGCGAAGCGGTCGAAGACCAGTCCCTCCAGCAGCGCGAGGAAGTCTCCTGCCGCGGTCGCGGGGTCGGGGGCGCCGAGTGCGGTGAACAGCTCGGTGGCGCGATCCAGGGAGAACAGGCTGCCCGCCAGGCGTGCGTGCAGGTCGGGGTCGGAGAGCGTCTCGATAATCAGCGCGTGCCGGGCGATCAGCTCGTTGCGCCGATGTTTCAGCAGGTGATCGAGCCACGCGGCGATGTCGCGGGCAATGTCGGCCGTCGGATCGCGCTGTGCGGCCGCGAAATCCGCGCGTGACCTGGCGGTGATGCCGTCGGCGACCGCCTCGATCAGGGCATGTCTGGTGCGGAAGTAATAGGAGGTCGAGCCCGCGGGCAGCTCGAGCTGGGTATCGACCGCGCGATGGGTGAGCGCGCGGATGCCGCGCGTCGCGATGAGATCGATTGCGCCAGTCACGATCTGGCCGCGCCTGTCTGTGGACATCGTCACCTTCTCTGGTCGGCTGCCGGGCCGTCCTCTACAACTGTAGAGGACAAGGAGGTTGCGATGAATTCCGGCACGGTGGTTCTCGACCCGGCCCAGGCGGCGGCGGCCGACGTGCTCGCCGCCCTGCTCGACCGGCACGCCCGCCCGCGCAAGCGGCACCAGGGCGTCTACCTGCACGGCAGGCCAGGCCGTGGCAAGACGATGGTGATGGACCGCTTCTTCGCGAGCGTCGGCTCCGACCGCAAGCGCCGCTTCCATTTCCACAGCTTCTTCGCCGCCCTGCACGCGGCGGCACACGAGCTCGGCTCGATCGAACGGGCCGTCGCCGCCCTGCTCGCCGACGCCGACCTGGTGTGCTTCGACGAGTTCCACGTCAACGACATCGGCGACGCCATGCTCGTGGCCCGCCTGCTCGACACCCTGTTCGCCCAGCACCGCACGCTCGTGGTCACCTCGAACTACCCGCCCCGCGACCTGCTGCCGAACCCGCTGTTCCACGACCGTTTCGTGCCGGCCATCGAGCGCATCCTGACCAACCTCGACGTCGTCACCCTCGACGGTCCACTCGACTACCGGACCCTCGGCGCCCGCCGCGACAGCGGTTTCGTCTCGGGCCGCTACGTCCTCGAGCCGGCGCACCCAGCCGGTATCGGCATCGACACGGTGCATCGGACCAGCGTCGAGGCAGGGGATCGGACCGGCGCCGACGTAGGGGATCGGACCGGTGTCGACCTGCCTGTTGGCAACGGCCGCACGGTGCGGGCACACACCGTCGACGCCGACTCGGTGACCTTCGATTTCGAGCAGCTGTGCGGCGCACCGACCAGCGCGGCCGACTACCTCGCCCTGACCGGCCGATTCCACCGCTGGACCCTGCGCGCGGTCCCGCCCCTGCGCGAGGTGCCACCGGACTGGACCATGCGTCTGGTGAACCTCGTCGACGTCCTCTACGACGCCGACTTACCGTGCACGATCCACGCTCGCGAACTGGTAACCGAGCTGACCACCGGAGTTCCCGCGATCCCCGACCTGGCCCGGACGGCGAGCAGGCTCGGCGAGTTGCCACTGGTCGACGGCGCGATGGTTCGCACCGCGTAACAAGCCACGGAATTCGGGGGGACAATAAAAGGGGAGGTTATCCAAAGTATCGATTTCCTCCCGAGCGAACCACTCGGCGTGTAACTATGTGGCTGTTTTGTGCAGGCTCTGGGTTTGGTGGTACAGCTGTGATCGGGGTGAGTCAGCCCATTGCGCGGGCGATCGTCGTGATCGCACTGCTTGTCGCTGCGACGATCGCGTTGCAGGGCTATCTCCCCGGTGCCGCCGAATCCTCGACCAGCACCCCGTCGCCACTGCTGGTGGCGGTGATGCCGGTGCTGCTGCTGGTGTCCATCGTCATCCTGGTCGCCGGAGTGATCGCCAGCCAGCATCGTCTCCCGCTGGCCATGCCGCAAGCCGAACGCGACGCGACGCCCCGTTTTCAGTGGCGCAGGCTGGCACTGCTCGGCCCGCTCGTCCTCGCCGTGCTCGCGCTGGTCTTCGCAGGTGGTGTGACCGCGCTGTTCCTGCTGCCGGGAGCCTCGGGGCCGACGCGCCCGGCCTCGGAGACTCTGCCCGAAGGCTCCGGCCCGGTCCCGACCCCGACCGACGCGCCCGCTCCCGACCCCGGCACCGGCCCCGCCGAGCTGACCGGCACCGCGCTGGTGATCGCGGGCGTGCTTGCCCTGGTACTGATCGCGCTGGCGCTGCTCGGACTCATCGTCGTCGCGCTGGCCTCGCGCCGCGAACACGCCCCAGCCGCCCCCGCTCTCCCTGACACCGCGCCGAGCGCCGTCGACTCGCTCACCAGGGCCGCGGAGATGGGCCTCGCCGCGATGAACGCGCCAGGCCAGGACCCGCGCACGGCCATCATCGCCTGCTATGTGGCCATGGAGCGCGGCCTGTCCAGCGACAGCGCCGCTCGCCCACAGGCCTCGGACACCCCGATGGAAGTGCTGGCCCGCGCGTTCGAAAGCGGTGTACTGCACGATGCTTCGGCACGTGAGCTGGTCGCGCTGTTCGAGGAGGCGCGGTTCAGCCCGCACTCGATGCTCGAATGGCAGCGCATGCGCGCCGAGCAGCTGCTGCGCATCGTGCTCTCGGATCTGCAACGAAGGCTGGTCGCGGCATGAGAGGTCAGCGCTCGGAGGCGGCAGCGCGCGTCACCACGCAGGGCGCCCGAGCAGGCCAGGGGGTCACAGCATGAATCGGTCATCCGTGATCGCGGCCGCGGTCGTCGTCGTTTTGCTGATCGAAGTGGCACTGGTGCGGGTGGCCCGCGACGCGGTGCTGCTCGCCGTCGCGCTGCCGGTCGCGATCGCGCTGGCGACCCTGCTCTGGTCGATGCGGCATCGCGTGGTGCGCGAGGAACCGCTGACCGAGTACATCGACAACGGTCCGGCCGAGATGCTCGGCCGCTGGCACGCGCGCGCCGAGATGCTGACCGCGCGCGCCGACGGCACCCGCGCCGACTGGGACCGCCACCTGCGGCCGTTGCTCGCCAAGGAGTTCGAACTGTCCACCGGCCTGCGGGTCGCCAAGAACCGAAGGGCCACCGAAGCTGCCGGGCAATTGCAGTTCGGTCCCGAGTTGTGGCGCTGGGTCGACCCGGCAAACTCGGCATTGCGCGACCACACCGGTCGCGCACCGGGTAGGGAGGCGCTGGACGAGATCCTGCGCCGATTGCAGACGATGTGAGGGGTTAAGTCCACCGATGACCATGCCGTTGAACGTGACCGTCCAGCGCTCCGACGCCGTGCTGCGTGAGCTGGGCCGAGTCGTGGTCGGCAAGCGAGATGAGATGCAGCTCATCATGATCGCCGTGCTGTCCGGAGGACATGTCCTCATCGAGGACCTGCCAGGTCTGGGCAAGACGCTGATCGCACGGTCCTTCGCGGCCGCGCTCGGCCTGGATTTCACCCGCGTGCAGTTCACGCCTGATTTACTGCCCGCTGACCTGCTCGGCTCGACGATCTACGACATGTCGTCGGGCCGTTTCAATTTCCGTCGCGGTCCGGTTTTCACGAATGTCCTGCTCGCCGACGAGATCAACCGCACCCCGCCCAAGACGCAGGCGGCGCTGCTGGAGGCCATGGCCGAGGGGCAGGTGAGCATCGACGGCGAAACCTTCCTGCTCCCACAGCCTTTCATCGTGCTGGCCACCGACAACCCGATCGAGTACGAGGGCACCTACCCGCTGCCGGAGGCCCAGCTCGACCGTTTCGCCATCCAGCTGCGCCTCGGCTACCTGTCCGAGCAGGACGAGACCCAGATGATCCGGCGCAGGCTGGAACGCGGCGCGACGCCGCCGCAGGTCGGCCAGGTCGTCGACGCGCAGGGTCTGATGGAGATGCGCCAGTCGGTCGAGTTCGTCACCGTGCATCCCGATGTCGTGAACTACGTGGTCGCGCTCGCCTCGGCGACGCGCAGCCACCCGCAGGTCGAGGTCGGCGCCAGCCCGCGCGCCGAACTCGATCTGGTGCAGATGTCGCGAGCCCGCGCGCTGTTGCTCGGGCGCGACTATGTGATCCCCGAGGACGTGAAGGCGCTGGCGGTGCCCGCGATGGCTCACCGCATCACCCTGCGTCCGGAGATGTGGGTGCGCCGCATCCGGGGTGAGGACGTCATCGCCGAGCTACTGCGCCGGCTACCGGTGCCCCGCGCCACCAGCACATGAAGCACCGCGACGAATCCAGGACGGTCGAGGTCGACCTGCGCTGGCGGCCCGCCCCGCTGGTGTTCATCCTGGCCGGGTGTGCCGCGGCGGCGCTGGTCGTCGCGGTGTTGCGCGGACAGTGGCAGCTGGTGGTGTTCGCCGCGCCGATGCTCGGCGTGCTCGCCACCGCGCCGTGGCAGCAGAACCCGACCAGGATCCAGGTCGACGGCAGCGGCACCGTGCGCTGCTTCGAGGGCGAGGTGGTCGGCTGCAATGCCGCCGCCTTCGTCGAGAGCGGGCACGCGCTGCTGCGGATGACGGCGCTGCCGCTGACCGGTCTCGAGATCGAGGTCGAGGAGTCGCACGACTCCGGCGGTGCGCCCGCCGGCATGCAGCTGGCGCTCTCGGCGGCGCGCTGGGGCCGATATCCGGTGCAGGTCAAGGTGTCCGCGCTGAGCCCGGCCGGGCTCGCGATCGCCACCGCCGAGCTGCCCGCGGCCAAGCTGTATGTGTACCCGATCGCCGATCCGCAGCGGATGCGCTTGCCGCGCACCGAACTTCCCGACCGGATCGGCACCCACCTGACCCGAAAGCACGGTCCCGGCGTCGAATACGCCGACATCCGCGCCTTCGCGCCCGGCGACCAGCTGCGCACCGTCAACTGGGCGGTGAGCGCGCGCCGGGGCAGGCTCTACGTCACCGAACGCTTCACCAACCGATCCGCCGACGTGGTCGTCCTGGTCGATACCTCCCAGCAGGCGCCCGGCCCCGCCACCGCCTCGCTGGAACTGTCGGTGCGCGGCGCCGCGCAGGTGGTGCAGTCCACCCTGCAAGCCGGTGACCGCACCGCCGTGGTCTGCCTTGGTGATTCGCCGCGCTGGCTGCGCCCCGATATCGGCCGCAGGCAGTTCTACCGGATCGTCGACACCGTGCTCGGCGTCGGCGACGAGCACGTCGAGACCACCGGCACGCTCGCCCCGCACGCCGCGGTGCCGATCGGCGCGATCGTCGTCGCCTTCTCCACGCTGCTCGACACCCAGTTCGCGCTGGCCTTGATCGACCTGCGCAAACGCGGCCACGTGGTGATCGCGGTCGACGTCCTGCGCGGCACGCCGTTCGAGGAGGGCCTCGACCCGACCATGGCCAAGATGTGGCAGCTCGAGCGCGCCTCGATGTATCGCGACATGGGCACCGTCGGCGTCGACATCATCGCCTGGCCCGCCGACACCAGGCTCGATCAGGCCATGCGCCTGCTACCCGACCATCGCCGAACAGTGCGGGTGCGCCGATGATCAGATTCCTTGCCCTGCTCGCCGGTCTGCTGCTGGTCGCCGCGGTCGCGCTGATCAATCCGTTCGCCGGGGTCGCGGCGCTCGCGCTCGTGGTGATCAGCTGGTGGTGGCGGCCCGCCGCGATCGGCGCGGTGCTGGTGGCGATCGCGGCGCTCGCGTTCTCCGATGTCGGCGTGATCACCGCCGCCGCGACGGGGTTGGTGGCGACCACCTACCTGCTCAACGCGGCCGTCCTGCACGCACCCGAAGGTGTTGTGCCGACGACGATTCCGTCGGTCGGCGGCGCGGTGCTGTTCACCATCGCGGCGGCTACCGCCGCTCTGGTCCCGGTGGAACTGGTCTGGGCGCCGCTGGCCGCGCCGGTGCTGATCATGTTGATCTACGCGCTGCTGGTCGGTGGGCTGGTCGGCAACGGCAGGACCGCCGAACAGGTGCCGACGGACTGACTCGCGACGCCAGACGTGCGGACCGACCAGCGTCGCGAAGCCGTTGCGTGCGTACCGCGCGGTCGCGCCACCGGTATCGACGGCGTAGCGCAACGGCACAACCACTGGCCTGGGGGCTCAACGAAGAAATGCCCGCCGGTCGCGGTGACCGGCGGGCGTCGTTCCTCGACTCAGGCGATGCGCAGGGCGATGTCGCCGAGCACCGGCGCGTCCTCGCGTTCGACCACGGTGGCGGCGCCGATCAGCTCGTCACCCTCGCGCCACACCTTGATCCGCAGCGTCTCGCCCGGATACAGCACCCCGGCGAACTTGGCCCGGAAGCCACCGACCCGGCTCGCGTCACCGTCGAGCAGGCCATCGGTGAGCGCCTTGCAGACCACACCGTAGGTGCACAGGCCATGCAGGATCGGCGCGGGAAAGCCCGCGCCCTTGGCGAATTCGGGATCCGAGTGCAAGGGATTGCGGTCACCGCAGAGGCGGTAGAGCAGGGCCTGCTGCGGCAGCGTCGGCGTGATGAGCTCCGCGTCGGGCGCCCGATCCGGCAGCACGGCCTTGGCACTCGGGCCGCGCTCACCGCCGAAACCGCCCTCGCCCCTGGCGAAGATCGAGGACCGGACCGTCCACAGCGGTTCGCCGTCGGAGCCGACCACGGTGTCCTCCCGGACGATCACCGCATTGGCGCCCTTGTCCCAGATCTCGCTGATCCGGCCGGTGCTGGTCGCCTTGCCGCTGGCCGGAATCGGCTTGTGCACCACCACTTCCTGGTGTCCGTGTACGACCTTGGCCAGATCGATCTCGATGCCGGGGAAGCTGACCCGCGGCGCCTCGCTCTCGCGCAGGGTCGGGGCGACCGGCGCGAACGTGGGCAGCACCTGGGGCGCCCGATCGTCGAGGTAGGTCAACTCGACCGGGTCCGTCGGATGCGCACCGGCGCCGAGGCCGAGGTGGTAGAGCTGCACGTCGGTGGGCGTCCAGCTGAACTCCCGCGTAGGCGTCGGCGCGCCGAGCGCGGTCTGGAGGTCGATGGGCATTGCTTACTCCTGCGAGGTCGGGGTGTGGTCGATCGTCACGCGGCGGCTTTCGCCTTCTTCGCGGCGACGATGTCGAGCACCGCGAGGTAGGCGAAGGTGATCGCGGGGCCGATGGTGGCGCCGGGACCGGCGTAGGTGTGGCCCATCACCGGCGCGCTGGAGTTGCCCGCGGCGTAGAGGCCGTCGATCACCGAATCGTCTTCACGCAGCACACGACCGGCGGTATCGGTGACCAGGCCGCCCTTGGTGCCGAGGTCGCCCGGCACCATCTTGGCCGCGTAGAACGGGCCATGCGACAGTTCGGCCAGGCACGGGTTGGGCTTCACGGTCGGGTCGCCGTAGTAGCGGTCGTAGTGGCTGTTGCCGCGGCCGAAGTCCTCGTCCTTGCCCGCGGCGGCGAAGCCGTTGAACCGTTCCACCGTGGCGGTGAGGTTCTCGGCCGGGACGCCGATCTTGCCGGCCAGTTCCTCGATGGTGTCGGCCTTGACGATGTTGTCGTTCTCCAGCCAGCGCGACGGGAAACGCTGACCCGGCTGCAGACCGGCGAAGATGTAGCGGTTGCGGTAGCGCTGGTCGAACACCAGCCAGGCCGGGATGTTCTCGCCGGGGCCGGCGCCCTGGCCGTACTCGCCGCCGTACATGGTGTGCACCGCCTCGACGTACGGCGCCGACTCGTTGCCGAACCGCTCGCCCCGGTCGTTGACCATGATGGTGCCGGGCAGATTGCGCTCGGCCAGCGCGAACCAGGGCTTGCCGCCCTTGAAGATGGTCGGACCCCACCAGGCGTCCTCCATGAATCCGACCGTCGCTCCCACTGCCATGCCCGCGACGATGCCATCGCCGGTGTTGGCCGCGGCGCCCGTTGTCCACTCAGTGGTTATCGGCTGTCGCTGGTACTTGGCGCGCATGTCGGCGTTGTGCTCGAACCCGCCGCTGCCGAGGACGACGCCGTAGCGCGCGGTGAAGGTGACCGGCTCGCCGTCGACGGTGGCCTTGACCCCGGTGACCCGGCCGTCGGTGACCACCAGATCGGTGAGCGGGGTGTTCAGCAGCACCGGAACACCCGCGTCGAGCAGGCCCTTGCGCATGGCGGCGATGATCGCCTGACCCATGCCGAGCAGGTGCTTGCCGGTGAACTTGGCCAGGTAGGTGCGGGCGCCGACGCGCAGTGCCCGCATCATGCCCTTGGGGTGGCGCTTGATCAGGTTGAGCCGCACGAAGTCGGCCTGCATGACGACCACGTTCAGTGGCGCCTTCGCATAGGGCGGTTCGAGGTTGGCCAGTTCCGCGCCGAGCACCTTGCCGTTGAACGGCGTCGGCTCGCACGAACGTCCCTCGCCGAGGCCGCCAGGAGCCTCCGGGTAGTAGTCGGAGTAGCCGGGAACCCACTTCATCTTCAGCGGGGTGTGATCGAGGACGAAGTCGAAGGCCTCGGCGCCGCGATCGAGGTAGGTGTCGATCTTCTCCGCGGGCACCACGTCGCCGATGATGCTGTGCAGGTAGGTGCGCGCGTCCTCGCGGTCGTCGGGGCGCCCCGAGGCCTTCAGCGCCTTGTTGCCCGGAATCCAGACGCCGCCGCCGGATCGGGCGGTCGACCCACCGTAGTGGGCGGCCTTCTCCAGCAGCACAACGCTCAGTCCGTTGTGGGCCGCGGCGAGGGCGGCCGTCATCCCGGCGGCGCCGCTACCGACCACCACCACATCGTATTCCCGATCACTCATGTAGAACACGTTATAGAAGTGGTCCGATGTTTGGCGAGCAAAACGGCACTCCTTCCCGTGGGCGTCGCGGTTTGCCCTTGATATCGGTGGAACGTGTTATAGAAATCACCCGCGGGTGCGTTGTATTGTCAGGTGAACGGCTGACGGAGAAGGACGCAACCGGTTACAGTTTTGACGTCCGGAACCTACGGGCTGTGCTGCTTGGTCCTGCGGGCCGTGTGGCGTCGCCTTCCGGCCGGTGTCCAGCCGCACCGGCCGTGGCCTAGTCCAACCGGCTGTGCGGGTTTGGCTCGATCAGCTGAGTCAGGGCCGCGCTGTATACACCTACCGACCGTGCTGCCAAGGAGGTCCGCGTGCTGCCTGACGCGGTACGAACTCAACTCGCCGATGAACTGACCCGTGCCGAGGAAGAACGTGTGGCAGTTTCGCCGCTCGTCGACCGGTTTCCCGACATCGACGTGGTCGACGCCTACGAGATCCAGCTGCTCAACATCCAGCGCCGGCTGAAGTCGGGCGCGAAGGTCGTCGGCCACAAGGTCGGGCTGTCGTCGAAGGCGATGCAGCAGATGATGGGGGTCGACGAGCCCGACTACGGTCATCTGCTCGCCGAGATGGAGGTCTTCGAGGACGTCCCCGTCGACACCTCGAAGTTCCTGCTGCCGCGGGTGGAGGTCGAGGTCGGTTTCGTGCTCGGCGCCGATCTGCCCGGCGCGGACTGCACCGAGGCCGATGTCCTCGCCGCGACCGTCGCCTACGCGCCCGCGATCGAGCTGATCGATTCACGCATCAAGGACTGGAAGATCGGCCTGGCCGACACCATCTCCGACAACGCCTCCTCGGCCGGGTTCGTCCTCGGCAAGGAACGGGTCGCCCCCGGCGATATCGACATCACCGCGATCGATGCCGTACTCACCCGCAACGGTGAGGTCGTCGCCGAAGGTCGCAGTGACGCGGTCCTTGGCGATCCGCTGATCGCCGTCGCCTGGCTGGCTCGCAAGGTCGCGAGCTTCGGGGTGCGGCTCAAGAAGGGCGACATCGTGCTGCCCGGTTCCTGCACCCGCGCCATCGACGCGCGTCCCGGTGACGACTTCCTCGCCGAGTTCACCGGACTCGGTTCCGTCCGTTTGCGTTTCAGCTGAACCAGACTTCCCAAGGAGTACACCGTGACCAGCAAAGTCACCGCCGCGATCGTGGGGTCCGGCAACATCAGCACCGATCTGCTGTACAAACTGCTGCGCTCGGACAAGATCGAGCCGCGCTGGATGATCGGCATCGACCCCGATTCGGAGGGACTGAAGCGGGCGAGCGGGCTGGGTCTGGAAACCTCCGCCGAGGGCGCGGACTGGCTGCTCGCCCTCGACGAGAAGCCGGATCTGCTGTTCGAGGCCACCTCCGCCTACGTGCACCGCGCCTACGCGCCGAAATACGAGGCCGCCGGCATCCGCGCCGTCGACCTCACCCCCGCCGCGGTCGGCCCGGCCGTGATCCCCCCGGTGAACCTGGATTCACTGCGCGACGCGCCGAACGTCAACATGATTACCTGCGGTGGCCAGGCCACCATTCCCATGGTGGCGGCCGTGTCGCGGGTCGTGCCGGTGGCCTACGCCGAGATCGTGGCGTCGGTGTCCTCGGTATCGGCCGGTCCGGGCACTCGCGCGAACATCGACGAGTTCACCAAAACCACCTCCAAGGGTGTCGAGACCATCGGCGGCGCCCAGCGGGGCAAGGCCATCATCATCCTGAATCCCGCCGAGCCGCCGATGATCATGCGCGACACCATCTTCTGCTCCATCCCCGAAGACGCCGATCGCGATGCCATCGCCGAGAGCATCGTCGCCATGGAGAAGTCGATCCAGGAATACGTGCCCGGATACCGGCTGCTCAACGATCCGCAGTTCGACGACCCGTCGGTGATCTCCGGTGGCATGGCGAAGGTGTCGATCTTCGTCGAGGTCGAAGGCGCGGGCGACTTCCTGCCGCCCTACGCGGGCAACCTCGACATCATGACCGCCGCCGCGACCCGCGTCGGTGATGTGCTGGCCGATCAGATCATCTCGGCTCGGGTGTAAGGAGATTCGACCATGAGCAATATCCTGAAGCCCTTCTCGGGCGAACTCGATGTGCGTGTCACCGACACCTCGCTGCGCGACGGCTCACATCACAAGCGCCACCAGTTCACCGTGGACGAGGTGCGTAACATCGTTGCCGCCCTTGACGGTTCGGGCGTCCCGGTCATCGAGGTGACCCACGGCGACGGCCTGGGTGGTTCCTCGTTCAACTACGGGTTCTCCAAAACCCCTGAGCAGGAACTGATCAAGGCCGCGGCCGAGACCGCCAAGCAGGCCAAGATCGCCTTCCTCATGCTGCCGGGCGTCGGCGTCAAGGAAGACATCAAGATCTCCCAGGACAACGGCGCGTCCATCTGCCGGATCGCCACCCACTGCACCGAGGCGGATGTCTCGATCCAGCATTTCGGTCTCGCGCGCGAACTCGGCCTGGAGACCGTCGGATTCCTCATGATGGCCCACTCCACCACGCCGGAGAACCTGGCCAAGCAGGCCCGGATCATGGCCGACGCGGGCTGCCAATGTGTCTACGTCGTCGATTCCGCGGGCGCCCTCGTCCTCGAGCAGGTTTCGGACCGCGTCGCGGCCCTGGTCGCCGAACTCGGCGACGACGCCCAGGTGGGCTTCCACGGCCACGAGAACCTCGGCCTCGCCGTGGCGAACTCGGTCTACGCCGTGCGCGCCGGCGCCACCCAGATCGACGGCTCGGCTCGGCGCTTCGGCGCCGGCGCGGGCAACCTGCCGGTCGAGGCGTTCATCGGCGTCTGCGACAAGCTCGGAATCAAGACCGGCGTCGACTTCTTCGCCGTCACCGACGCAGCCGAGGACGTCGTCCGCCCGGCCATGCCCTCGGAATGCCTCCTCGACCGCCAGGCCCTGATGATGGGCTACGCGGGCGTCTACTCCAGCTTCCTGCGCCACGCCGAACGCCAAGCCGAACGCTACGGCGTCTCCGCCGCCGAAATGCTCGTCCGCGCGGGCAAGCGCAAACTCGTCGGCGGCCAGGAAGACCAACTCATCGACATCGCCCTCGAACTCCAACGAGAAGCCTCCGCCACCGCCTCGGCCTGACGCACACCCCTAACGGCGTGACCCGAACCTCGGGCCACGCCGTTCGGCGTTCTCGGAGAGGCCGGCCACATCGTTCGTCACCGCGTGAGCGCACCGGTGGCGAGGTAGTCATCTCCGCCGACGAAGTACGTGTGGCCGTCGGCGACTGCTTCGCCGCCCGCCCGAACGATCACTCGCGCGAAATCCTCGACGGTGGGCAGCGGTCCTGCTGCACGGCGTGACTCGACACTGCTCGGGTCACGCCGTTCCAATAGGCGGACGATAATCGTCCCGTCGATCATGTCGCCGGACACCACCGTGAAACCGATTCCGCGCTCCTGGAATTCGGGAATCAGCGCTCGCAGCGCGTCCTCGCCCGCCCGCTTGCTCCTCGCGATCGGCGCGTAACCCTGTGGCACGTCGTCTTTCTCGTGGATGAAGTGCGCCTGATGGCTGGTGACGAACACGATCCGTCCACCCACGGGCATCAACGGCAGCACGGCCGTCGCCAGATTCACCTGCGCATCGCGGTTGAGCCGCAGCGCGTACCCGGGATCGGCATCCCGTTCGAGCCCACCGGAAGCATTGAGCACCAAGGTGTCCAGCCGCCCGAACGTCCGCCCGATCTCCGCGACCATCGCCGCAACATCATCCGGATCCGACACATCCGCACCGAGCGCCGACGCACTACCTCCGGCAGCGACGATCCCGTCCACCACGGTCTGCGCCCGCTTGCGCTTCTCCCGGAAGTTCACGATCACCTGCGCCCCCGCCGCGCCGAACTGCGCGGCAGCCTCCGCCCCGATCCCCCGCGAGGCCCCCGTCACCAGCACCACCCGCTGCCCCGTCGAATCCACGATCGTTCTCCTTCCGCCGTCCCCGAGCCGTCCAGATGCTTCTGATTCAGAAGCAACTATCGTGCTTCTGAATGAGAAGCGCAACAGGGGATGGCGACGCCACCGAACCCTCCCAGAAGATCCTTGCCGCGATCGACCTCCTCGGTCAGCGCTGGATGCTGCGCGTCATCTGGGAACTCGAACCAGGCCCCCTCGGCTTCCTCGACCTCCGCCGCCGCATGGGAAATTGCTCGTCGAGCATGCTCTCCGACCGCCTGCAACAACTCCAATCCGCCGGCCTGACCACCAAAAACGCCCCCCGCGGCGCCTACGAACTAACCACCGAAGGCGCCCTCCTAGCCGAATCCCTCCAACCCCTCTGGAACTGGTCCGAACAACGGACCCACACCGGCGACGGCAACGGCCGAATCCCCTGGCGCCCCACCCACTAGCCCTCGAGCGCTGGACGCTTGATCACCACGCTGTGGTGGCGGCATCGGCCGAGAGCTGCCCGCCACCACGGCGTGGTGATCAACTGTCCAGCCGAGTTGGCGCGGCGGGGTTCGGTTGTTTGTCGGTTCGGTGGGGCATCATGCCTGGGTATGGGGGTATTCGGGGAGGGGTTTGTCGGGTCGTGGGCGGTGGCCGCGGGGGTGGTGACGCGGTGGCAATTGCGGCACGACTTCGAGCGGATCGCGCAGGATGTTTATGTTCCGCGTGGGCTTCGACTCGATGCGGTGGGGCGCGCTAAGGCGGCGGTGCATTGGACTAAAGGGGACGGGGTGCTCGTCGGGTATTCGGCTGCCGCGATGTTCGGAACCGAATGGATCGATGCGGAGTTTCCTGCCGAGATCGCCTTGCCGACCTATCGCCGACCGCCCGAGTGGATCAGCACTCGTCAAGCTCGGATAGCCGAGCACGAACAGTGCATCGTCGACGGATTTCCTGTGACGACGCCGAAACGAACAGCCTTCGACCTTGCGCGTGGCCTCCCCACGCGCAGCGCAATACCGGTACTCGACGCCCTGTGCCGGGCAACAAAACTCGCCCCTGATGCCGTCACCTCGTTCGCCGCCGAACATCTGGGTGAGCGCGGTTGCACGCAGGTGCGGAGGGTTATGCCGCTGGTTGACCCGGGCGCCGAATCACCCCCGGAATCACTCACCAGATTGTTGATCGTCCACAGCGGTCTCCCGGCGCCCACCACCCAGGTCGTGGTCCGCGACACCGGTGGTGGATTCCTCGCCCGCCTCGACATGGGCTGGCGGCAATGGCGAGTCGCCGTCGAATACGACGGCGCCCACCACTGGACCGACCCGGCCCAGCGCACGAAGGACATCGATCGTTCAGCGATCCTCGCCGAACACGGCTGGCAAATCATCCGCGTCAGCGCAAACCTCCTCTACCGCCGCCCCCACGTCATCCTCGACCGCATCCACTCGGCCCTCACCGCCAGTGGCGCCGTACTGAACAGTTGATCACCACGCTGTGGTGGCGGCATCGGCCGAGAGCGGCCCGCCACCACAGCGTGGTGATCTTGGTTCAGGGTGCGAGCCAGGTGGGGAGGGGTTCGGAGCGGGTGGTCCATTCCGGGGGCGGTGGGGTTCGTGTGGCGAGGATTCCGCCGATGATGGCGCAGAGGGTGTCGGTGTCACCGCCGGTGGCTGCGGCTGTGCGGAGGGCGCGGGCGAAGTCTGTCGGGTGCTGGGCTGCTGCCCAGAGGCAGAAGGGGACGGTGTCGGCTGCCGAGGTTTGTGTGCCGTTGCCGAGTTCGGATGCCGCGAGGTGTGGATCGGGGTTGGTCAGGAGGTCTATGGCGTGTCTAATCCCTCGGCGGACGGCGCTTTCCGGGGTGTGCTCGATGACCAGGGACAGCCATTCTTCGGTGGACGAGAAGGTGGCTGCGGTTGCCGTGGCGACCGCGACGGCGATCGCTCCCGCGATGCCCTCAGGGTGGGTGTGGGTCACCTCGGCGGAAGCGGCAGCCTCGGTGATCACGCGGTCCAGGTCGTCGGCGTAGTACGCGCCGAGTGGCGCGACTCGCATGGCGGCTCCGTTGCCCCATGACCCCTGCCCGCCGCGGGCTTGCGGCGCGAGGTCTCGCCAGGTACCGCGGCCGGCGCGGATGAGGCGGAGAATGCGGTTGGTTCCCGGGCCGTATCGCCGGTAGATGTCGTAGTGGGTGACGAAGGACGCGGCCAGGGCATCTTGATCGATGCGCCCGTACCTCGCGAGGATG
This sequence comes from Nocardia sp. NPDC055053, assembly GCF_053608285.1. NCBI lineage: Bacteria > Bacillati > Actinomycetota > Actinomycetes > Mycobacteriales > Nocardiaceae > Nocardia > Nocardia sp. NPDC055053. Next base: position 35,381 of record NZ_JBSGVD010000048.1, read on the forward strand.
TCGACGATCGAGCAGGCCATCTTGGTGTCGTCGGTCCATAACCAGGGGCCGGGCGGAAGTGGGTCGGTGGTCGCGACGACGGGATCGGCTGCCGCGCAGGCGCCGAAAGCGTCTCCGACGGCCAAGCCGCGCAAGGAGATCTCCGCCCGCGTCAGTCGTGCCGGGGTCATCGGTGGGAAGGTCGAGTTGATGATCGCCGCCGTCGTCGGAGTCGGGAAGTTGTGTAGTGCAGCCTATTCGGGCCGGATGCGCTGGACCGGGATAACGGACGGGCGTGATCGCGAAACGCGCTGGACAGGGGATATATAACTGGCTGATGAGCGAAAGTGCGTTGTTCTGTGGGGTCGGGTTGGCGGCTCGGATCGAGCGGGTGGAGACCGAGGCCATTGTCGGTGCGGCGGAGGTGGGGATGCGTCGGGGGCCGGGTGGGTTCGTGCGGGCGTTCGGCGGTGGGGCGGCGTGTTTTGCGGGGGCTGGGTCGCCGCTGAACAAGGTGGTGGGAGTTGGGTTCGGCGGGGTGCCTTCGGTGGGGGAGTGGGAGGAGGTCGAAAGGGCTTTTGCGGATGTGGGGGCGCCGGTGCAGGTGGAATTGGCGCAGTTGGCGGATCCGCGGATCGCGGCTGAATTGACCGGGCGGGGGTATCGGTTGATGTCGTTCGAGAATGTGCTCGGGGTCGAGTTGGATGGGCGGACATGGGTGGGGCCGGAGCAGGTCGAGGTGCGGCGCGACGAGGGGGATGAGATCGATGTCTGGCTCGATGTCGTTGTCGACGGGTTCGCTCATCCGGATGAGGACGGCGCCCCGTCACATGAGGAATTTCCGCGTGACGCCATCGCCGACGTGATGCGAGACATGGCTTCCGCCAACGACACCCGTCGCTACCTGGCCTTCCGCGATGGGGAACCGGCCGGAGGTGCGAGCATGCGCACCGATGGTGGTATCGCGGCTCTGGCTGGGGCCGCGACGCTTCCCACCCACCGCAGGCGGGGCGTCCAGACCGCACTCCTGTCCGCTCGCCTGACCGAGGCTGCGGCAGCGGGCTGCGACCTGGCGGTGATCACGACCCAACCCGGCTCCAAGTCGCAACAGAATGCGCAAGGCCAAGGCTTCTCGCTGCTCTACACCCGCGCGATATTGGTCAAAGAGGTCTGACGGCCTGGCCGGCGCGGCTGCTGCTTGCGGACACCGCCCGTTCGGCTCGGCGGATGGTTCCGCCAGCGCACCGCACGTTCGGCCCGGCCGATGGTTCGGCCATCGCACCGCCCGTTCCCGATGGTCCGGCCATCGCACCGCAAGATCGGCCCGGCCGGGGTCCAGCTCGCGTACCGGTGGCGAATGCTCGCACGAACGATTTCGTTGCGCTACAAAGCGTTGACTGCCTGGGCAACCCGCGTCGCACGTTCGGCGGGGGTCGTCGCCTTGAGGATCGGCAGAAATAGCCGGTACTGATCGGAGCGGCCGAGTGCGGCGTAGGCGGCTTGTGCTGCGGGCGCGGCGGCGAGCGCGGTGACGAGGTCGGCGGGCGTCTCGGCGGTGCGCTGACGCTCGTACGCACCCGCCCATCGCCCATCGGCGACGGCTTCCTCGATCGCCGCGAACCCTGCGGTCTGCATCCGCCCGGCCGCGATGAGGGCCTCGGCTTTGGCGACATTGACCTGCGACCACGGGCTACGCGCCCGCCGCGGCGAGTAACGCTGCAGGTAGTGGTTGGCATCGAGCCCGCGGCGATGGCTATCGATCCAGCCGTAACACAAAGCACCGTCCAGGGTTTCGGTGATCGTCACCGACGGCGAAGGCGCACCCTTCTTGGCGATCCGCACCCAGACCTCACCCGCGGTCTCGTGATGGGCGGCCAGCCACGATTCCCATTCGCTCGCGCCGGCGCAGGTGATGTATTCGATGCTCATGCGAACCATGATCCGCCACAAAGTGCTCACCAAATGAGCACTTAAAAAGCCGGTTGCGGCCGCGCATTGTGTGCG
>NZ_JBSGVD010000049.1:0-3175 GCF_053608285.1 Nocardia sp. NPDC055053
TTCTTGCTCCTTCGTCGCCTACGAAACGGCACCTGACCGGCGGGACGGCCGCGAACCGCCGCTGCGCGGCGATCCCTCCTCGAGGTCGGGATGTGCGGGGCTGGGGGAGTGATGCGCAGCGCCACCCACTGATCACGCAAGAACATGGGTAACTCCCCCAGCACCTCCGACTCGAACCGGGCTGAACGCAAGCCCGACGGCCAACTGACGAGCTACCGGACGACCCGCTGAGTTCCCGGAGAGGCGGTACCGGCGGCGGCGCGGTTGACGGCCGAGACGACCGCGCGCAGCGAAGCGGTGGTGATCGAGGTGGCGATGCCGACGCCCCACACGACCTTGTCGCCGACCGCGACCTCGACGTAGGCCGCGGCCTGCGCGTCGTCACCGGCGGACATGGCGTGCTCGCTGTAGTCGAGCACCCGCACCTCGAAGCCGACTGTCGCGATCGCGTCGATGAAGGCGGCCAGCGGCCCGTTGCCCGAACCGCTGATCTCCTGCTCGACGCCGTCGACCTTCACGGTCGCCACGATCGAGTCGACGCCGCCGTCGGTCTCGGCCGCGGTCACCGTCTGCTTGATCCGCTCCAGCGGCAGGATCGGGTTCAGGTACTCGGTGGCGAAGACGTCCCACATCTCCTTGGGCGTCACTTCGCCGCCCTCACCGTCGGTGATCGCCTGGATCGCCTGCGAGAACTCGATCTGCAGCCTGCGCGGCAGCACCAGGCCGTGATCGGTCTTCATGATGTAGGCGACGCCGCCCTTGCCGGACTGCGAGTTCACCCGGATGACGGCCTCGTAGGTGCGGCCGACGTCCTTCGGGTCGATCGGCAGGTACGGGACCTCCCAGACGATGTCGGCCACGTCGGCGTCCTGCGCGTCGGCGGCGGCCTTCATCGCGTCCAGGCCCTTGTTGATGGCGTCCTGGTGGCTGCCGGAGAACGCGGTGTAGACCAGATCGCCGCCGTAGGGGTGGCGCTCGGCAACGGCCAGCTGGTTGCAGTACTCGACCGTGCGGCGGATCTCGTCGATGTCGGAGAAGTTGATCTGCGGGTCGATGCCGCGGGAGAACATGTTCATACCCAGGGTCACCAGGCAGACGTTGCCGGTGCGCTCACCGTTGCCGAACAGGCAGCCCTCGATGCGGTCGGCGCCTGCCTGGTAGCCCAGCTCCGCGGCGGCCACGGCGGTACCGCGGTCGTTGTGCGGGTGCAGCGACAGCACGATGGAGTCGCGGCGGGCCAGGTTGCGGTGCATCCACTCGATCGAGTCGGCGTAGACGTTCGGCGTCGCCATCTCGACGGTCGCGGGCAGGTTGATGATCAGCGGCTTCTCCGGGGTCGGCGCGATGATCTCGGAGACCGCGTCGCAGACCTCACGGGCGTAGTCCAGCTCGGTGCCGGTGTAGGACTCCGGGCTGTACTCGTAGCGCCACGCGGTGTCGGGGTAGCGCTTCTCGATCTTCAGGCACAGCGCCGCGGCGTCGGTGGCGATCTTCTTCACCGCGTCGCGCTCGGCGCGGAAGACCACGCGACGCTGCAGGATCGAGGTGGAGTTGTAGAAGTGCACGATCACGTTCGGGGCGCCGTTGCACGCCTCGAAGGTGCGCTCGATCAGCTCGGGGCGGCACTGGGTCAGCACCTGGATGGTGACGTCGGCGGGGATGGCGCCGTCTTCGATGATCTCGCGGACGAAATCGAAATCGGTCTGGCTCGCGGCCGGGAACCCGACCTCGATCTCCTTGTAGCCCATCCGGACCAGCAGGTCGAACATGCGGCGCTTGCGGGCCGGGCTCATCGGGTCGATGAGGGCCTGGTTGCCGTCGCGCAGGTCGACGGCACACCACGCGGGCGCGCGGTCGATGATCTTGTCGGGCCAGGTACGGTCGGGCACCGAGATGGGCTCGACCTCTTCGGCGTAGGGCCGGTACCGGAACGACGGCATCGACGAGTTCTTCTGATGGTTCCAGGCGGGCTGGTCGGCCGGAGCGGGTTTACCGGGGGCCGTGATGGTGCGCGAAGCGGATACGAATGCGTCAGCCGAGGACATGCAAGTTTCTCCGTGGGGTGTGGTTGATTCCCTGGTGGGAGCGGGTTGACCGGCGCGTTGGAACCCCGCGACGGGAGCCGGTCCGTATCAGAACCCGTCGCGGCGGCCGAGAAGAAGTGCCCGCTGCATGATCCACCTAGCTTACCGTGTGCCTTGCTTCGCTGGTACGCGGCCTGGGGAAGAAACCGGGCGGTAGCTTGCAGCCGGTACCGTTTGCAGCGATTCGCACGCTTGTACGGACCATCGCGTCCGACGAGACGGCACTAAGGAACTCGGATGACCTGGTTGCAGCAAGTGGCCATTTTCGCGGCGGGTATCGCGGCGGGTGGCATCAATACGATCGTCGGCTCCGGCACCCTCATCACCTTCCCCGCGCTGCTGGCCTTCGGTGTGCCGCCGGTCACCGCGAACGTCTCCAACACGATCGGCCTTGTCCCCGGCTCGATCAGCGGGGTCATCGGCTACCGGCGCGAACTGGAAGGGCAGCGATCGCGACTACTGCAGCTGGGCACCGCCTCGCTGCTCGGCGGCATCACCGGCGCGATCCTGCTGCTCACCATGCCCGCCGAGGCCTTCAAGGCGATCGTCCCTGTCCTGATCATCGCCGCGCTGATCCTGGTGGTTGTCCAGCCGCGCCTGGCGGCCTGGGTGAAGGCCCGCAGAGAAGCCGGGGACACCGCGGTACCCGCGCACGGCGGGCCGATCCTGCTGGTCGCGGTGTTCGGCACCGGCATCTACGGCGGATACTTCGGCGCCGCGCAGGGCGTGCTGCTGCTCGGACTGCTCGGTGTGTTCGTGCACGAGGACATCCAGCGGCTCAACGGGGTGAAGAACGTGCTGGCGCTGATCGTCAACGCGGTGTCGGCGGCCATCTTCATCGTCGTCGCCGAGGTGAACTGGCAGGCCGTCGTGCTGATCGCGGTCGGCTCGATCATCGGCGGCCAGCTGGGCGCGAAGGTCGGCCGCAAGCTGTCGCCGAACGTGTTGCGCGCGGTGATCGTCATCGTCGGCATCATCGCGGTCGTCCGGCTTGTGTAGTTGGAGCGCTGGCGCGCTCGAGTCGCGGCCCCTCCTGTCCCGCCGATCAGGCACCGGTGCTTGCTCCTTCGTCGCCTGCGCACCGGCGCCTG
>NZ_JBSGVD010000049.1:3184-37093 GCF_053608285.1 Nocardia sp. NPDC055053
CCCGCCCGGGGGGCTGCTGCGGGCGCCCCCCGCCCCCGGCGCCCCGCCGGGGGGGACGGCCGCGACCGCCGCTGCGCGGCGGACCCTCCTAGGGGTCGGGTCGTGCGGGGTGGGGCGCATTCGTGAGATTCGACAAAATGACGCACTGACGGGGCGATTTGTCGGTTTCACGCGGTATCCTGCGCTCGGCCATGCGTGATGAGGGAGGTGGCCTGGTGCACAGACGTGCCTTTTTCAAGGCGGCGGGACTGGCGACGTTTGCCGGTGCCGTGGGGGCGACGCTGACGAACCCGGTGGCGACGGCTGATCCGCGGGAAGCGATGTTCCGGTCCTGGGTGCCGGAGATCTTCGCACCGATCCCGGACGCACCGGCGCATACGCAGGCGATCGTCATCGGCTCCGGTTTCGGCGCCGCTGTCACCGCGTTGCGGCTGGCCGAGGCCGGGATCGCCAACACCGTGCTCGAGCGCGGCTCACGCTGGCCCAACGACCCGTGGCGCGAGATCTTCACCGGCGACGACCTGCCCGACGGCCGCGGCTTCTGGCACCGCACGAGCTTCACCGGCGTCAACAAGGTGCCGATGAGTTTCGGCACGTTCGGCGGCGTTCTCGACGTCACCGAGTATCCGGGGATCGATGTGTGGCGCGCGGCCGCGGTCGGCGGCGGCTCGGTGATCTTCAGTGGCGCGATGATCGCGCCCGAGCGCAAGCTGTTCGACCACGTCTTCGGCGGCGTCGTCGACTACGGCGAGCTCGAGCGCGTCTACTACCCGCGGGTGCGCGAGATGCTGCGTCTCGACCCGATGCCCGCCGACATCTACCACGCCTCGCCGTTCGCGCATTCGCGCGCCTGGGACGACCAGGTGCGCGCTGCCGGTTACCAGCCGCTGCCCAACGACTCGATCTTCACCTGGGACGTGCTGCGCAGCGAGCTCGCCGGCACCTCCCGCGCCTCGGCCACCGCCGCCCGCTCCAACCTGGGCAATTCCAACGGCGCCAAGTTCGACCTGAACCAGAACTACCTGCGCTACGCCGCCCAGACCGGCAAGTCCCAGGTGTATCCAGGCCACCGGGTCGACAGCATCGCCCAGGAGGCGAGCGGCAAGTTCGTGGTCACCGTGACGAAACTGGCGCCGTCCGGTCAGTTCCTCGGCTCCCGCACGCTGACCTGCGACCAGCTGTTCCTCGGTGCCGGTTCCATCGGCACATCCGAGCTGCTTGTCCGTGCCCAGGCGACCGGTGCGCTGCCCAACCTCAACGAGCACATCGGCGACGGCTGGGGCACCAATGGTGACGTGGCGCTCGCCCGCGGTGCGAGCAGTGTGGCAGGCCAAGGCCAGGGCGTGCCGAGCGCCAGCCGGATCTACGACGGGTCGACCGTCCCGCTGACCCTGGAGAACTGGTACATCCCCGGCATCCCGTTCGAGACCGGCGCGCTGGCCTCGCTCGGCATGGTGCTCGATTCGACAAGGACCCGCTTCGGCTACAACGCCGCGACGGGCAAGGCCGGGCTGAGCTGGTCGGCGGGCGCCCAGGAAGCCGTCGCGGGCGCGGCCCGCGCGGTCGACCACCGGATCGCCGAACGCGCGGGGGCCATCACCGAATACGGCGCCCTCGGCTACGACGCGAATGCCCAGTTCACCGCGCACCCGCTCGGCGGCGCCGTGCTCGGCAAGGCCACCGATGCCTTCGGCCGCGTGCACGGGCACCCCGGCCTCTACGTGATGGACGGCGCGGCGATCCCGGGCAGCACCGCGACGGTCAACCCGTCGCTGACCATCTCCGCGCTGGCCGAACGCAATATCGCGGCGATCCTGCGCGGCTGACCGGCGAAGTCGGACAGAATCGAGACGTGCACAACACCTGGCGCCCACGACCGGCCGAGCTCGAGGAGGCCCGTTCACGTTACGAGGCCCCGGACACGCGGCGCCAGCAGCTGGAGACTCTGCCGGACGTGCGCTCCAAGACTCCGTCGCTACGCACCGATCTGTTCATGCTGGTGCTGGCGATCATCTCGGTGGTCCTGGTCGTGTGGATCACCTTCTTCCCGGTCTCGGACGCGACCTATCGCGCGATCGTGATCACCGACTGGACGATCTGCGCGATCTTCCTGATCGAGTTCCTGTGGCGCTGGCGGCGCGCGGGCTGGCCGTGGTCGTTCCCGTTCATCTACTGGTACGAAGTCCTCGGCATGATCCCGGTGACCAGCCCGATCTTCCGCAGCTTCCGGTTGCTGCGGATCGTGGTGATCCTGATCCGGCTCGGCCGGGTCGCCGACCGGGCACTCGGTGAGCGGGTCACCGCGACGATCGTGAACCGGTTCGTCGGCACCATCGTCGACGTCATCAAGCGCCCGATGACCATCGCGATCCTCGACGAGGTGTCCAAGGTTCTGCGCGCCGGCCACTACACCAAGAACATCGCCGCGGCGCTGGAGGAGAACCACGCCGAGGTCGACCAGATGATCGTCGACCTGATCAAGAACGATCCGCAGACCGGCAAGCTGCGCTACGTCCCGTTCCACGACGACATCATCCGGCTGGTCGCCGACACCGTGTACCGGATGCTGCGCCAGCTGCTCGACGATCCGCGCACCGACGAACTCGTCGCCGACATGCTGCGGGAGAACCTGGACCAGATCAACGACGCGGTCCGCGCGGGCGTGCGGGTGCCGCCGTCGCATCGAGGGGCGACGCCAACCGAGCACGGCGTGCGCCACCACCTCTCCCAGGTCAAGCGTGTCTGATCTCGTCGCGCGGCTCGGCGTAGCGGACGGTCTCGAAGATCACCAGCAAGGCCAGCACCGCGCAGAGCACCGCTAGTGCGGCCAGCGCGGGCAGATTCGTCGCCAGCGGGATCAGCGCGACCAGCACCACCGCGGTGACCACCCTGGCGATCGACACCGACTTGGTCGCGTAGTACTTCGCCGCGACGACGCCGAGCAGGAACAGCGCGGGCCCGACGAAGAGCGCGGCGAGCGGAATGCCGTGCAGCGCGTCGGTCAGCTTGTGGGTCGAGGCGTCGCCCACGTAGTACAGCACCTTCTTCAACCCGAGCGAGAGCGCGATGACGCCGGCGATCATCGGGAAATGCCCGTAGGTGTAGCTGCGCTGCGCGATCTTGATCTGGTGCGCGCCCCGAGCATGGGCGAAGGCGTGCTCGATCGAGATGGCCGCGACGTCGAAATACAGCCACCACAGCAGGCCCGACACCGCGAGCCCGAGCATCGAGCCGAGCGCGATCGGCCACGAGATCGGCAGCCCGGCGACCCCGATGCCGATCGAGACGATGGACTCACCGAGGGCGATGATGACGATCAGGCCGTAGCGCTCGGCGAAATGCGAGGCCGAGTTGATCCGCCAGTCGGTGCCCGCGAACCAGGTCCAGACCATGTCGCCGACGATCGCGGCGAGCCACAGCACGATCTGGGTGAGGCCGTCGGTCATCGCGGCGACGACGAGCAGGGCGGTGCCGAGGGTGATCGAGCCGAGCGCCCAGCGCAGCACCTGCCCGCGCAACTGGGAGTCCCCGGCGCTGATCACCCAGAAGATCGAGACGTGCACCAGCCGCACCACCAGGTAGGCGATGGCGAAGACCAGCGGACCGAACCACCCGCCGCTCAGGTCCTCGAACGCCTCGGGAATGGTCAGTGCCGCGATGAACGCCCCGCCCATCGCGACGAACATCGCCACCCTGGCCGCGCCCTCGTCGGCCCGCACGACATTTCCGAGCCAGGAATAGGCGATCCACAGCCACCACATCAGCGCCAGGACCAGCGCGGCGCGGACCACATTGGTCGGGGTGGGGTTGTCGGCGGCCAGCGCGGTGACCATCGTGAAGGCGAAGACGATCACGAGGTCGAAGAACAGTTCGAGCTGGGTTACCGAGGCGCCTTCGGCCACCTGCTGGAACCGAACCCGTCGAGTACCGATCATGCCGCTCATCGTCGCACCCGGACTCGTGGTCCGCGCGGAACGAGCGATCGCTTTCGCCGTCGGCGCAACTAGCCGATGGCGTAGCCCTCGACAGGGGGGAACTGCTCGGCGAAGTCGATGAAGTTGTCCACACCCTGCTGGTGCTCCTTGCGGAGATTCCGGTTGAACAGCAGGCCGGGGATGGGCAGCGGGTACCGGAATTCGACGTGGAGGTCGACCTCGGTGCCCTCCGGGCCCTCGAACAGCTCGTACGAGCCGCCGCCTTTCGAGCCGCGGCTGCTGTCGACGACCTCCCAGGACACCCGGTGGGGTTCCCAGGTGTATTCGAGGACCTGCGAGTCCGAGTCGCCCATGATGTGCGCGGTCACGAACACCCGGCGTGGCCTGCCGTTTGGATCTAGGGGACCGATGCGCACGTCGCTGAAGGACGGGGACCACTCCGCCAGTCGATCGACGGCGAGTAGGGCATCCATGACCTGATCGATGGGGGCATCGACGGTGAATCGGATGTCGATCTTCGAGCGCATCTTTGTCTATCCTCCGAACCCCCGCTGTCTTCGCGCCCGATTGTGCACAGTTGTACCAGTGATCGTCAACACGTCTATGGTCTGGACAAATGACCGGGTCAGCCGCGTATTGCCCGCTCGACGGCGGTTTCTATCAGTTCCATGCTCTGTTGCTCGGTGAAAATTCCGGGCAGTGTGAGGTGTTCGACGATCAGCCAGTTCAGCGCCAGATACAGCAGGAGTACCGACGCCTCGTCGCCCGGCTGGCCGGAAGCCAGGTGGTTGCGGACGTTGAAGTCGATATCGGCGCGGACCCGCTCGGTGAGCACCTCGCGCAGCTCGGGGCGCCGGGTGGCTTCCAGCCGCAATTCGAGCAGCGCGAGGTAGGCGGTGCGGTGCGATTCGAGCCTGCTGACGACCTCCTTCATCAGCCCCTTGATGTTCTCGACCGTCTTCGGGCCCTCGCTGACCAGCGCCATCGTCTCCTCGGTCGGCTGGACCACCTCGTAGAACCGCGTTCCCGCCTGGGTGAGCAGCTCGTCGCGGCTGGTGAAGTAGTTGGACGCGGTGCCGACGGGCACCCCCGCCTGTTTGTCCACGGCGCGGAAGGTGAGACCGCGGGCGCCCTCGCCTGCCAGCACCTCGATCGCCGCGTCGAGCAGCGCCTGCCGTCGTTCGGGATTAGTTCGCACTTGACACCACTCCGTCTGTAGTACTACGTTCAAACCACTTCATTCAGAGTACAACAACCTAGGCGGTACCCATGCGAAAGCTTGTCTACTACATCGGTGTCTCGCTCGACGGCTACATCGCGGGTCCCGGCGGGGAGTACGACTTCTACCCGACCCCGCCGGAGTACTCCGGCTGGCTCAACGGCGAATTCCCCGAAGCCGTCCCCGCCCACCTCCGTCCGCACTTCGGCATCGACGTCGACACACCGAACAAGAACTGGGACACCGTGGTGATGGGCCGCGGCACCTACGACCCGGCCTACGAAGCGGGAATCGTCAGCCCGTTCCCGCACCTGAAGCAGTACGTCTTCTCGTCGTCGCTGGCGCCGGTCGACGACCCGAACGTCGAGATCGTCTCCGGCGATCCCGCCGAACTGGTGCGCGAACTCAAGCAGCGGGACGGCCTCGACATCTGGCTGTGTGGCGGCGGGAAGCTGGCCGCTCAGCTCATCGACGAGATCGACGAGATGATCGTCAAGAGCTACCCGGTGATCGCGGGCGACGGCGTCCCGGCCTTCACCGGCGTCTTCAAACCGACATCCTTCACGCCGGTGCAGCGCAAGGAATTCGACAACGGCACGCAGGTCACCTGGTTCTCCCTGGCCTGATTTCCGTGGCTATCCACAGGTGACAAGCCTGTGTCGTTTTCCACAGGCTGGGGAGGTAGCGGCTAAACCGGTGGACCTGGGCCGGTAGTCTAGGTCGCTGATACCAAGCCTGATTGTCGATCGTGAAGGACCTAGCCGTGGCTCTCGTTGTTCAGAAGTACGGAGGATCCTCGGTGGCCACCGCCGAGCGGATCCGGCGCGTCGCTGAACGGATCGTGGAGACCAAGAAGCAGGGCCACGACGTCGTCGTGGTCTGCTCGGCCATGGGTGACACGACCGACGAACTGCTCGATCTCGCGGAGCAGGTGGCGCCCGCGCCGCCTGCTCGCGAGATGGACATGCTGCTCACCTCCGGTGAGCGCATCTCGAACGCGCTGGTGGCCATGGCGATTCATTCGCTCGGTGCCGAGGCGCGCTCGTTCACCGGTTCGCAGGCCGGTGTGATCACCACCGGCGCGCACGGCAACGCCAAGATCATCGACGTCACCCCTGGCCGCCTGCAGGAGGCGCTGGCCGAGGGGCAGATCGTGCTCGTCGCCGGCTTCCAGGGCGTCAGCCAGGACAGTAAGGACGTCACCACACTTGGCCGCGGCGGTTCCGACACCACCGCCGTCGCGCTGGCCGCCGCGCTGAAGGCCGATGTCTGCGAGATCTACACCGACGTCGACGGCATCTTCAGCGCCGACCCGCGCATCGTCGGTGACGCGCAGAAGCTCGACAACATCTCCTACGAGGAGATGCTGGAGATGGCGGCCTGTGGCTCGAAGGTGCTGATGCTGCGCTGCGTCGAGTACGCGCGCCGCTACAACGTTCCCGTTCATGTTCGGTCGTCCTACACCGACAAGATCGGCACCACTGTTTTCGGATCGATGGAGGACATTCCCGTGGAGCAGGCAATCCTGACCGGCGTCGCGCACGACCGCAGCGAGGCCAAGGTGACCGTCGTCGCCCTGCCGGACGAGCCGGGCTACGCGGCCAAGGTGTTCCGTGCGGTCGCCGACGCCGAGATCAACATCGACATGGTGCTGCAGAACATCTCCAAGGTCGACACGGGCAAGACCGACATCACCTTCACCCTGCCCAAGACCGACGGTGCCCGCGCGGTCGAGATGCTGACCAAGCGCCAGGACGAGATCGGCTTCGCGCAGGTCCTCTACGACGACCACATCGGCAAGGTCTCCCTGGTCGGTGCCGGCATGAAGTCGCACCCCGGCGTCACCGCCACCTTCTGTGAGGCGCTGGCCAACGCGGGCGTGAACATCGACCTGATCTCCACCTCGGAGATCCGGATCTCGGTACTGGTGCGCGACACCGAACTCGACGAGGCAGTGCAGGTCCTGCACAAGGCCTTCGATCTCGGCGGCGAAGAGGCCGCCGTCGTCCACGGCGGAACGGGGCGTTAAGCGATGGGTGTACGGGTAGGAGTCGTCGGCGCGACCGGTCAGGTCGGCGCTGTCATGCGCAAGCTGCTCGAGGAGCGCAACTTCCCGGCCGACGAGGTGCGGTTCTTCGCGTCCGCGCGCTCGGCCGGTAAGACGCTGCCGTGGCGCGGCGGCGAGATCGTCGTCGAGGACACCGAGACCGCCGATCCGTCGGGTCTCGACATCGCGCTGTTCTCGGCGGGCGCCACCATGTCGCGCGTGCAGGCCCCGCGTTTCGCGGCAGCCGGTGTCACCGTGATCGACAACTCCTCGGCGTGGCGCAAGGATCCCGAGGTGCCGCTGGTCGTCTCGGAGGTCAACCCCGAGGCCACCCGCAACCTGCCCAAGGGCATCATCGCGAACCCGAACTGCACCACCATGGCCGCGATGCCGGTGCTCAAGCCGCTGCACGACGTGGCTGGCCTGCAGCGCCTGATCGTGTCGAGCTACCAGGCGGTGTCGGGCTCCGGCCTGGCCGGTGTGGAGGAGCTCGCCTCGCAGATCCGCGCGGTGGCCGACGACGCTGAGAAGCTGGTGCACGACGGCAGCGCCGTCGAGTTCCCCGCGCCGAACAAGTACGTCGCCCCGATCGCGTTCGACGTGATCCCGCTCGCGGGTTCGCTCGTCGACGACGGCTCCGGCGAGACCGACGAAGACCAGAAGCTGCGCAACGAGAGCCGCAAGATCCTCGGCCTGCCCGACCTGCTGGTCAGCGGCACCTGCGTGCGCGTGCCGGTCTTCACCGGCCACTCGCTGTCGATCAACGCCGAGTTCGCCGAACCCCTTTCGGTACTGCAGGCCAAGGAACTGCTGGCCAAGGCACCGGGCGTGCGCCTGGTCGACGTGCCGACCCCGCTGGCCGCCGCGGGCCAGGACGAATCCCTGGTCGGCCGCATCCGCCAGGATCCGGGCGTCCCGAGCGGTCGCGGCCTTGCGCTGTTCATCTCCGGCGACAACCTGCGTAAGGGTGCCGCGCTCAACACCATTCAGATCGCCGAAGTGCTCCTCAACAACCGCTGAGCAGTCCGGTAGAACGGGCTGGCCCATCACAACCGATGGGCCGGCCCGTTTTTCGTCTCAGGAACCGACCCGGCGCAGTCCGTCCAGGATGACCGCGAAGGTGAGGTCGCGCTGCCGTTCGTCGGCCTCGCGGGTGGCACCGAAACCGGCCTTCAGGATGAGCATCAGATCGTCGACGCCGATATCGGATCTGATCGCGCCGTCGCGCTGGGCACGCCGCAGCAGCGTGCCGATGGCGCCGGTCAGGTCGGCCGACGCGCCGAGGGTAGCCAGCTGATCCGAGCCGACCGCGTCGGCGAGATCGCGTTTCACGCTGTTCTCCCGGCCGAGGTAGGCCAGGAATTCGAAGAACGCCGCCCCGGCGTCGGCGGCCTCGGCCAGATCGCGCGCATAGGCCGCAGCGCGTTCGACCCGGTCGATGATCGCAGCCGTGAAGAGCGCTTCCTTGGTGGGGAAGTGCCGATACACCGTGCCGGCGCCGACTCCGGCGCGTCGCGCGATCTCATCGATCGGCACCGAAAGTCCCTCGGCGGCAAAGGCTTCCTGCGCCGCGGTCAGCACCAGCTCGCGATTACGGCGGGCGTCGGCGCGCAGCGGGCGTGGTTCGTCGGTCACGGTGGCGAGTCTAGCGAGGACCGTTGACAACCGGGGCGCTGGTTCCGGATGATAAGCGGGTCCACCGTTCCGGTTATGAAGGGATGCTCCGATGACCGAAAGCCCGGTACACCTCGTCGAGCGGTTGATGGCCGTTCTCCCCGCCCGTGACGCGGCGGCCTTCACCGCCGACTTCGCCGACGACGCCGTCTTCGAGATGCCGTTCGCGCCGCCCGGCGTCCCCGGCCGCATCGTCGGCCGCACGGCGATCCGCGACGCCCTGCGGCAGGGCTGGGCGGCCGCCGCCTCGGCGGCCCAGGTGCATGCCATACATCCGCAGATCTACGCGACCGACGACCCCGAGGTCGTCGTGGTGGAAACCGAGGTGGAGGTGACCCGGCCCGGCGAGGAACGTGTCCGGGTCCGCTCCGCGATCAACGTGATCCGGGTGCGCGCGGGGGAGGTGGTGCTGTATCGGGACTACCTGGACTCGGCCCGATTCCGGCACGGCCGCGCCGACGAGGCGTCGGTCACCGGCGGCTAACGACGGATTCCCGGTGTGCGCGGATCGTCGCCGACGCAGGCCAGGATCGCGCACCCCGGCGGAATGCTGGCGAACGGGGCGGCCAGCGGCTGGTTCAGGCAGCTGAAGACGGAGCAACCGGGGTAGGCGCCGGGGCCGATCCCGAATACGGCCAGCAGGATGTCGCGGTCGACGAGGGTACTCGGATCGAACTGCACCGGCGGTTCCACATACGGCTGCGCGACGGGCGCTTTCGTGTCGGTGAAGGCGGTGAACAACCGGCGGAAGAACTCGTGCGGCAGTTCCTCGGTATGCGCGATCACCCCGGCAGGGCCGTATTTGGTCTGGTTGCCGAACGGGCCGGTCCACATCACCGTCAGGTCCAGACTCGGGAAGAAGAAGACGTTCTGCAGGCCGAGTCCCGACATGAAGAACGTGTCGTCGGGCAGGAAGTCCGGTGACTCGGCGCAGCCCGCACCCACCCAGAACAGGTAGCCGTAGCAGCGGTTTTGGGGTGACGGTGTGCGGGCTTTGCGCAGGTAGCCGGACGAGAGCAGCTGGGAATCGCCCCAGCGGCCGTCATTGGCGACGAGCAGCCCGAGCTTGGCGAGGTCGTTGGGCGGCAGCAGCAGATGCGCGTAGCCGTAGGTGTGGCCGGAACGGTCACGCGCCCAGTAGTAGTCGCCGCGTTCGATGCCGAGCGGGTCGAACAGCTCGCGCTGCGCGAACTGCTGCAACGGTTCGCCGACGGCCAGCTCGATCACGTACGACAGCAGGTCGACATTGCGCTGGCTGTAGCTGAACTTGGTGCCGGGCGGGTGGGTCAGCTCGACGGCCAGCGCCTGCACGGCACTGTTCGGATCGATCGGAATCACCGCGGTGACGCCTTCGGTGAGCACCCCGGTCTTCATGCCGGAGGTCTCGGTGAGCAGGTTCTCCACCGTGATCGAGCGGTGCGCCGCGTCGCCGAGACCGGCGGGCAGGTAGTGGTCGATCGGCGCGTCGATCGCGAGTTTGCCCTGGTCGGAGGCGATTCCGGCGATCATCGACACCACCGATTTGGTGACGCTCCAGATGTTCCACGCGACATCGCCGGTCTCGTCGTTGCGTAGCCCTTCCCCGACCAGGCAGTTGTGCCGGAACACCTGCACATTCAACCGGTTGCGGCTGGCCGCGAACCGCAGTGCCGCTTCGACTTTCGCCGAGTCGAGGCCGACCTGTTCGGGGCGCGCGCGTTCGAGCTCGCGTGCCGAGGTCACCGCACAGGTCGTCGATGTGTCAGGGGCAGCGGTCGCGGGCCCGGCGAACAGACTCGCCGAACCCAAGGTGGCCACCATCGTTCCCGCGAAAAGTCCCCTGATCAGCCCCATGTGGCCGAGGGTAACCCGCGCCGAGTTCCGTAACCCGTAAAGCGGGGCCGCCCGATCCCCTAATCGCGGGTATGTTCATCTACCCGTAAAACCCCGAACCACATAGACTGCCGCGCCGAAAGCCAGCACACCGAGCCCAGCCAGCACCGAGCCGATGGGCAGCGAGAACCCGACGACGACGCACCCGAGCGCCCCGAGCACCGGAACCCAGCGCGGCGGCCTGCGTTCGGCCGCGGTGAGGGTGGCCGCCGACAGATTCGCGACCAGGTAGTAGCCGAGCACCGCGAACGAGGAGAACCCGATCGCCGTGCGCAGGTCCATCGTCGCCGCCAGTACCGCGACGACGACGCCTACCGCGAGCTCCGCCCGATGCGGCACGGCGTACCGGGGATGCACCGCCGCGAGCGCACGAGGCAGATGCCCGTCGCGCGCCATGGCCAGCGTCGTCCGCGACACACCGAGGATCAGCGCCATCAGCGAGCCCGCGGCGGCGAGCACCGCACCCGCCCGCACCACCGGCGCGAGCCACCCAGCGCCCGCGGCCTCGACGACCCGAGCGAGCGGATCACGCGCCGCCGCGAGTCCACCGGAACCCAGCGTGAGCAGCGCGGCCACCGCGACCAGCGTGTACACCGCCAGCGCCCCCGCCAGCGCGAGCATGATCGCCCGCGGAATCGTGCGCCCGGGATCGCGCACCTCCTCACCGAGCGTGGCGATCCGCGCGTACCCGGCGAACGCGAAGAACAGCAGTCCCGCCGCCTGCAACACCCCGTACGGCCCGATCTCCGCATCGAGAACCGTTGCCGCCGAACGATTCCCACCGAACCCGGCCACCGCCACCGCGGCGAGCACCGCGAGCACCAGCCCCACGATCACCCGCGTCGCCAGCGCCGACTTCTGCACCCCCACATAGTTGATCCCGGTCACCACGACCACCGCCCCCACCGCCACCGCGTGCGCCTGCTCCGGCCACGCGTAACTCCCCACCGTCAACGCCATCGCCGCACACGACGCCGTCTTCCCGACCACGAACCCCCACCCCGCCAGATATCCCCAGAACGCCCCCAGCCGCTCCCGCCCGTACACATACGTCCCACCCGACACCGGATACAACGCGGCCAACCGCGCCGAGGACATCGCATTGCAATACGCGACCACCGCGGCCACCCCCAACGCCACCAGCAGCCACGACCCCGCCACCCCCGCCGCAGGCCCCAGCGCCGCGAAAACCCCGGCCCCCACCATCGCCCCGAGCCCGATCACCACCGAGTCCCACAACCCGAGCTCACGCCGCAACCGCGCTTCCGAAGCCATACCCCCATCCTCGAGCATCGCCCGTTGGTGCGCGAGCTGTGCCGCGACATGACAAACGCCGCCAGGTCGATGAGGGAGACCTGGCGGCGTTCGAGTCGATGGGCCGTCTCTCCGGACGGCCCGTCAGGGTGTCGACGCCCCACAAGCGCCTCTCGGCGAGTGGTCGCTCGTAGCGACATAGGGGTGAGGCCCGGGGCTGTTCGGACGCCGACAGTGGTGTTCAACCGAGTTGTCCGGCGAGCTATTCCGTGTGCCCGATGTGATCCGCGCAACGGTACTTGATTCTCTCCATTTCTTGACTAATTCCAGAAAAGGAGGAGAGTGGGTCGCGTGCACACCGAGGAGACGGACACCTGCCGACTGTTGCGTGATGCGGGTTTGCGGGTGACCGCGCCCCGGATAGCTGTCCTGAATGCTGTTGCCGCGCATCCGCATTCGGATGCGGAGGCGATCGCCGCCGTGGCCAGGGCGACGCTCGGCACGGTGTCGACGCAGGCGGTGTACGACGTACTCAATGCCTGCGTGCGAGTGGGAATCCTGCGGCGGATCGAACCGGCGGGCTCACCGGCCCGGTTCGAGACGCGGACAGGGGACAACCACCATCACCTGGTGTGCCGAAGTTGTGGGGCGGTGGTCGACACCGAATGTGTCGTCGGTGCCGCCCCCTGTCTGCAGCCCGCGGACGATCACGGCTTCACGATCGACGAGGCCGAGGTCGTCTTCTGGGGGTTGTGCCCCGACTGCCGAAACCAGGAGGCGAAATGACCAAGCCGACCACCACGAACACCGGTAGTGCCGTCGAGAGCGACGACGAATCGCTGTCAGCCGGAACCCAGGGACCGGTGCTGCTGCACGACCACTACCTGATCGAGAAGCTGGCCCAGTTCAACCGCGAGCGGGTCCCGGAGCGGATCGTGCACGCCAAGGGTTCCGGCGCCTACGGCGAGCTGGTGGTGACCGGCGATGTCAGCCGCTACACCAAGGCCACGCTGTTCCAGCCGGGCGCGCGCACCGAATCGCTGGTCCGGTTCTCGACCGTGGCCGGTGAACAGGGCAGCCCCGACACCTGGCGTGACCCGCGCGGTTTCGCGGTGAAGTTCTACACCGAGGACGGCAACTACGACCTCGTCGGCAACAACACCCCGGTCTTCTTCATCAAGGACGCGATGAAGTTCCCCGACTTCATCCGCTCGCAGAAGCGCTTGCCCGGCAGCGGCCTGCGTGACCACAACATGCAGTGGGATTTCTGGACGCTGCGCCCGGAGTCGGCGCACCAGGTGACCTGGTTGATGGGCGACCGTGGCCTGCCCAAGACCTACCGCCACATGGACGGTTTCGGCTCGCACACCTACCAGTGGATCAACGCCGAGGGCGAGCGGTTCTGGGTGAAGTACCACTTCAAGACCGATCAGGGCATCGAGTTCCTGACCCAGGCCGAGGCCGACACCCTCGCGGGCACCGACCCCGACTACCACCGCAAGGACCTGTGGGACGCGATCGAGCGCGGCGACTTCCCGAGCTGGACGCTGAAGGTCCAGATCATGCCGGTCGCCGAGGCCGAGGCCTACCGCTTCAACCCGTTCGACCTGACCAAGGTGTGGTCGCAGCGGGACTATCCGCTGATCGAGGTCGGCAAGTGGACGCTGAACCGCAATCCGGGCAACTTCTTCGTCGACATCGAGCAGGCCGCGTTCGAGCCGTCCAACATCGTCCCCGGCATCGGTTTCTCGCCGGACAAGATGCTGCTCGGCCGTGTCTTCGCCTACGCCGACGCGCACCGCTACCGGATCGGCACCAACTACGCGCAGCTGCCGCCGAACCAGGCAAGGGCCGCCGAGGTGAACTCCTACTCGAAGGAGGGCGCCATGCGGTACCAGTACAACCCCGCCGACGTGCCGGTGTACGCGCCGAACTCCTACGGCGGCCCGCACGCCGACCCTGCGAAGGCGGGCGACGGCGGCCTGTGGGAGTTCGAACCGTCGATGGTGCGGGCTGGTTACATCCAGCACGCCGAGGACGGCGACTTCACCCAGGCGGGCACGCTGGTGCGTGAGGTACTCGACGACGCCGCCCGCGCACGCCTGGTCGACAACATCGTCGGCCACGTGCTCGCCGGCGTCAGCGAGCCGGTGCTGAGCCGGGTGTTCGAGTACTGGCGCAATGTCGACGCCGAGCTCGGCAAGCGGGTCGAGGAAGGGGTGCGGGCCGGCCAGGAAGGCTGATCCGCGAGTAGTAGACATCGAGGCAGGTACGCCGCAAGGCATACCTGCCTCGAGTCGTGTCCGCAGGAAATAGATTGGCGCGGAAGCGGTTCGGCCTCCGCGCCGTCGATGTCGTATCGGTCAGAAGTTGCTGAACCAGTACAGCAGGCTAGCCAGCACCCAGACGATCAAAGTCTCCATCGTCGTTCTCCATCTTGTCGGTCCTTCCATCATCGCCGAAGAAAACGGCCTGTGCCGACAAGTTGTTCTTAAGAACCTCTCGAGACGGACATCGCATCCTTTCTGCAGACACCGGAACAACCGGGTCCGACCGGTCTCGAGGGGTGATCAGTCGGACCCGGCGGTGCAGACCAGAAGGTGGCTCTTCCAGACGCTGAAGACGCACTGCCGACGGTAACCACACCGAAGGACTGGGCCATAGACGTTCCGATTCGTGTCATGGGGTACATCGACCGGGCCGGTCCGACAAGGGGTGACCGGCCCGGTCGTTTGCGTTCGACGGCATCGGCCGTCAGGGTTGGGGGGTGGTCGAAATCGCCGAGCACCGAGACGCGCTGGATCGTGCCGAGGTACGGCTGCGCGACGAGTTCGCGACGATGTTCGAGCCGGAGACGATCCATCGTTTCCTGCACTCCTCCTACGACGACTTCGCCGCAAGGGCGACGGTTACCCTGTATCTCCCGCTGCTGGCCGAACGTTTCGGCAGGCAGCGCCTGCAGGCACTGGCCAAGATCGAAGGCAAGGTCGCCAAGCCGCGCCCGATCGTGCTGTTCCTGTGCACCCACAACGCGGGCCGGTCGCAGATGGCGCTGGGCTTCTTCGAGGACCTGGCGCTGAGCCGCGCGGTCGCCTGGTCGGGCGGGTCGGTGCCCGGCGAGCAGCTCAATCCGGCCGCGGTGGCGGCGATGGCGGAGGTGGGCGTCGACATCTCGCGTGAGTATCCGAAGCCGTGGACCGACGAGATCATCCGTGCCGCGGACGTCATCGTCACGATGGGCTGCGGCGACACCTGTCCGCTTGTGCCCGGCGTGCGCTACGTGGAATGGATCATCGAGGACCCGGCCGGGCTGGAACTGGAGCTGGTGCGGCCCATCCGCGACGACATCGGCCGCCGCGTGACGGACCTGCTCACCGAGCTGGGCATCCCTGTCAGCGATCCCGCAGATACGCCGTCCAGCCCCCGTGCCCGGTGATGTCGGTGGCGGCGACGGCGGCGTCGTAGCTGCAGGCGAAGCCGACGACCGAGCGTCCGTCGGACAGCTCGATGCCGGTCAGCGCCATCGGTGGCGGCAGTTCGGCGAGGAAGCGGCCGAGTCCGCCGGGGGAGATCAGGAACAGCTCGCCGCGGATCGGTGCGCCGAGGCCGTCGCCGTGGCGTACCAGGCCCGGCTTCGGCGGCGTGGTGTCGAGCGCGGTCAGGCGGTAGGCGTCGCTGGTGGTGATCTCGCCCGCGAACCTGGCGCCGAGCTGTTCGAGCTGCCAGTGCAGCGGCTGGCCGCGCAGGTGCGCGCCGAAAACCGCCAGTGGCACACCGGTTTCCACCATTAGTGGCGATGGGGTGCCGGTGAGGCGGGCGGCCAGGTCGACGGCGAGCTGGTCGGCGAAGGCGGGGACGACCACCATCACGCCGAACGGCAGGCCGTCGGCGGTGGGCGCGCCGGGGACGGCGACGGCGGCGAGGTCGAGCAGGTTGCAGAAGTTGGTGTAGGTGCCGAGACGGCGGTTGATGGTGAGCGGGTCGGCGGTGACCTCGGCGATCGAGGGATGCTCGGTGGTCGTCGGTAGCAGGAGACCGTCGTAGCCCGCCAACAGTGCGGTGGCGCGGGTCTTGGCCAGCGTGTCCAGGTCGGCGACGAAGGCGTGGGCGTCGAGAGTCTTTGCCGCGCTGATGATTCCGGCGACGGTCGGGTCGAGCCCTGCGGCGCCCTTGTCGACGAATTCGCCGACGGCCGCGTATCGCTCGGCGACGATCGCGCCGTCGTAGAGCAGGCGGGCGGCGTCGAGCAGCGGCGAGATATCGATCTCGTGCACGGTGATGCCCTGATCACGCAGGGCTGCGACAGTTTCGGTGAAGGCGGCGCGATAGGGGGCACTCAGTGGGGCGAGGTCCTCGGGGCGCGGGATCGCCACCTTCGGCGTGGCTGACGCTGCCAGGCGCACATCGGCGGGCCAGGCGCGGCTGCGCGGATCGCGGGCATCGGGGCCCGCCATGATCTTCGCCGCCGTGACGGCCAGGTCCAGGTCGGCGGCGAACACGGTGACCGCGTCATAGTCGGCGCACGCGGGGACGACGCCGTGCGCGGGGATCACGCCGAGGCTCGCTTTGATGCCGACGATGCCGTGCAGGGCCGCGGGTACCCGGCCGGAGCCCGCGGTGTCGGTGCCGATCGCGAGGTCGGCGATGCCGAGAGCGACGGCGGCCGCCGAGCCGGAACTCGAACCGCCGGAAATCAATTCGAGGTAGAGCGCGTTGCGCACCGCGCCGTAGGGGCTGCGGGTGCCGACCAGGCCGGTGGCGAACTGGTCGAGGTTGGTCTTGCCGAGCACCAGCGCACCCGCGGCCACCAGGCGTTCCACCGCAGCGGCCGTTTCGATTGCCGGATAGGCGAATTCGGGGCAGGCGGCCGTGGTCGGCAGGCCTGCGACGTCGACGTTGTCTTTCACCGCGAGGAGTAGTCCCGCCAGCGGCAGATCCTCGCCGTCGGCGATGCGTCGATCCAGTTCCGTTGCCTCGGAATCGAGTTCGTGCTGTGCACGCAGCGTGATCCAGACCTCGGGCCGATCCACCTCCGCGATCCGCGCGTAGGCCGCCGCGACCCGGGCTGCCGCGGTACCGGGTAGTCCTGCTGACATGGCCGTCTCCTCAATCGTTCATGGACATGGCGGCGACGGCTCGCGAGATGCGCTCCAGCACCACATCCAGCGAATCGCCGATGTGGGTGTGCAGGAGTTGCTGCGCCAGGACGAGATCGCCGGCGAGGACGGCGTCGAGGATGCCGAGGTGCTCGCTGATCGTGGTCTCGATGCGGTTGTTGATCATGAAGTCGTGCATGCGGACATGCCGGATCCGGGAGTTCACCGCGACCAGCGCGCGCACCATCTCGGTATTGCCCGCCGCCGTCAGCAGAGCGACGTGGAACTCCTCGTCGACAACGACGAACCCCGGCTCCTTGGCCGGCGGATCGGCTTGCAGCGCCAGCCAGCGCTGCCGTTCGGCGCGCAACAGCTGTTCGTCATGGGTGATTCGCGGGTCGGCGCGCACCCGGGTCATGCCGCCCAGTTCCAGCGTCAGCCGCAGCTCGTACAGGTCGCGGATGCGGGTCACGCTGGGCCGGACCGGGCTGAACCCGAACTCCTCGCGTTCCAGCAATCCGTCCGAGCACAGCATGGTCAGCGCCTCGCGCACCGGCGTGCGTGAGATGCCGAATCGGCTCGACAGCTTCGGTTCGGTGAGCCGCTCGCCGAACCGGATGTCACCGTTCATCAACTCACCGCGCAGCGTCGAGTACACGACGTCCCGCAGCGGCCTGCCGGGACTGTCATCCGGTGCATCCACCCTTGTCGACATGGGTGTATACGCTATCGACCGGGAATTTCTATCAAGTGACAGAAAGTAAGCGTCAGGTTATCGGGTCCTCACAACGAGCCCGTCTCACGAACGCCGTGTCACCGCGGAGAGCGCTTCTCAACGCCTTCCGAACACGCAGGGAACGCCGCGCGACACAGACGGCGCGCAGTCTTTCGTTCGAGCCCGCCGCCGCGCTCCCACTCCGCTCATCCGGAAGGCGAACCCATGAACGACTCCGCCGCCATCCTGGCCTTGATCCTCGGCTTGCTCTCGGTCATCGCCGTCACCGTCTGGTGGCCGAACCCCCGCGACCGCCACTGACAAAGCTGTAGCATTCGTCGGTTGCGACCGAAGCGGCGTTGCCGCGTGTACTGGGGGAAACGATGTTCGGCCTGAAGTTGCTGGGGAAGTTGGCCTTCGGAGATCTGCTGATGTTTGTCGGTGTGGGATTCGTCCTGTTGGTTCTCGCATCGCTCGCCTGGGATGCGGTCGCCGCCGTGGTCGATCGGGTGCGGGATCGCGTCGGCGGAACCGATCGCGCTGAGCCGGTCGAACCGATCCGCCACTCCGGGAACCCCGACAGCCGACGCAGCGCAGCGAGCCGGGACCGCCATGCTGCCCGCGCCGCCGCGCGTCGAGCCGCGATTCACGCGCGGCGCGCTGACGACGCCGATGTCACCGGCTGACACGACAACCTCGCCTGAGTACCGCGTGCCGGGGAGTGGTCCGGAAATACGAGGAGCCCCTGACCAGTGAACTGATCAGGGGCTCTTCTGTGTCTCAACCAACACGTCGGGGTGACAGGATTTGAACCTGCGACCTCTTCGTCCCGAACGAAGCGCGCTACCAAGCTGCGCCACACCCCGTGAGGCGAACCTGAAGTAGCTTACAACGAGGTGATGTGGATTGTTAAACCGGCTGGTCAGGGGGTTAGTTCAGGGCGCGGACGGAGCTGAAGATGCGCTTGGCGGTGGCGGGGTCGATGGCGTCGGCGACGCCGGTGTCGGCGATCATCACCATGACGAAGCTGCCGTCCTTGGCGCCTTTGAACGCGTAGGTGTAGATGGAGAAGGTGGGCGCGCAGCCGGGCTTGGGGTTGGGGACGGTGCCGGTGGTCTCGGTGAACATGCCCTCGGTCTTGCCGTCGATCGACTTCAGCGGCTGGGCGGGCCCGGGGGTGCCGGTGGAGCCCTTGTAGGCCAGGGGAGCGGCCTTGGTGCCGAGTTCGGCGCCCGCCGCGGCGTGGTCGGCCTGCTTGGAGCCGGTGAGCAGCGACATGGTGCGGGTGGAGCCGGGGCAGTAGTCGCGGCCGTCGGTGGCGTAGCCCTTGCCGATGACGGAGTCGCCGGGCGGTTCGCCGACGCCGCCGATGGTGGTCTCGGTGGCGACCTTCCAGCTCGGCGGGACGTCGTAGGCGGCGCCACGGTCGGGCGAGGCGACCACCTGGTAGCCCTCGATGAGCGGTGTGCGGCCCGCCGCGGCGCCCGACGGTGCCGGGGTGGTGGAACTGGGCTTGGGCTTGCTCGACGAGGGCGGTGCGCCGGTGGTGGTGAGGGCGCTGACCATCGACGGGGTGGTTCCTCCCGCGGTGGTGGTCGGGGAGTCGTCGCCGCGGGTCAGCGCGACCGCGGTGATGCCGCCGCCGACCAACAGGACCGCGGCGAGACCTGCGGCCACCCAGATCGCCGCCTTGCCACCGGATTTCGGGCCAGGCGGGATCGGCTGACCATAGGGCTGCTGGCCGTAGTGCTGGTTACCGAACTGTTCGAGCGGCGGGATCTCGCCGTACCGCTGCTGCGGCTGTTGCCAGGTCGCCCCGCCGAGCACCGTCGGATCGGACTGCCCCCACTGCTGAGCTGGATTCGGCTGCCCCGCAGCGAGATTCCACGGTTGCTGATTGGGCGCCTGGGCGGCACCCCATTGCGGCTGGCCCGTGGATCCGGCAGACGGCGCGCCCCACTGCTGGCCCGGAACCTGCTGACCGGCAGAAAGATTCGAACCCGGCCACTGAGCATTCGGGGCGCCCAGCTGGGTGGCATCGGCCTGGCCGGGCTGCCATGGCTGAGGCGAACCAGGCTGTGCAGCTGGAGGATTCGCGCCCGGCCACGGAGCAGCGGGGTTGCGCAGCTGCGTCGCATCGGCTTGACCGGGCTGCGCCGCGGGGGCATTCGGGTCGGGCCAGGGCGCGGCGGGGTTGTGCAGCTGGGTGGCGTCGGCCTGACCTGGCTGCCACGCCTGAGGCGAACCGGGTTGTCCGGCAGGAGGATTCGCGCCGGGCCAGGGCGGGGGCTCAGTGGGGTTGCGCAGCTGGGTGGCATCGGCTTGCCCGGGCTGCCATGGCTGTTGGGCACCCGGCTGTCCGGCAGGAGGGCTACCCGCGTCCCACTGCTGCGGGCCCGCCGGCGTCCACGGCGTCGGATCGGGCAGGCCCGGCATGGGCCCGGAACCATCCCAGCGCAGGGTCGGCGGGAGCCCGGTGCTGCCGGGCGTCCACACGGCGGTCGGGTCGGGCGCACCCGGATTCTGCTGTCCCGCAGCGGTATCCCCGTGCGCGGGCGCGCCCGGCGGCGGGTTCACCGCGTCGGGACGCTGCCATTGCGCGTCGGGCTGGTGCGGCGCACCGGACCCACCGAATACGGTCGGGTCGCTGCGCCTGTCGTCGGATCCACTGCTCACGGTCATCCCCTACTGACAAGAGTCGTTCGGGGCAGACCCTAGCGGGCGACGGCCTCCGATGCCGACACGCCGTGGCCTGCGTCGGCCGATGGCCGCTTCGGCGGGGCGCCGACCAGCGTCAGCAGGGTGGCTTCCGGGCGGCAGCAGAATCGGTAGGGCGCCCACGGTGAGGTGCCGATGCCCGCCGAGACGTGCAGCTGGGTGTGCTCGCCCCACTGGGACGCGCCCTTGACCCGGGACTTGTCGATGCCGCAGTTGGTCACCAGCGCGCCGTAGCCGGGGACGACCAGCTGTCCACCGTGCGTGTGCCCGGCCAGCACCAGGTCGTAGCCGTCCTCGGCGAACCGGTCGAGCACCCGCGGTTCCGGCGAGTGGGTGACACCGATGCTCAGCTGCGCGAGCTGGTTGGGCGCACCGGCGACGGTGTCGTAGCGATCGCGCTGCAGATGGGGGTCGTCGACGCCTGCGCTGGCGATGCGGATGCCGGCCACCTCGAGGTCGCGACGCGTGTGGGTCAGGTCGAGCCAGCCGCGTTCGGTGAACGCCGCGCGCAGATCCTGCCAGGGCAGCGGATCGCCGTAAACGCGGCGATGATCCTTCTTGAAATACTTCAGCGGATTCTTCGGCACCGGCGCGAAATAGTCGTTGGAACCGAACACGAACAGGCCGGGGCGGGCCAGCAGCGCACCGAGGGATTGCACAACGGCGGGCACGGCCTTGGGGTGGGAAAGATTGTCGCCGGTATTCACGACCAGGTCGGGTTCGAGCCGGTCGAGTTCGCGCAGCCACTGCTGTTTGAGCTGCTGGCCCGGCATCATGTGCAGGTCGCTGACGTGCAAAATACGCAAGGTCGGCGAGCCGGGCGCGAGTACAGGCATGGTCGCTTCGCGCAGGACGAACGCGTTCCGTTCGATCAGCGTGGCGTATCCGATGCCGGCGACGGCGGCCCCGGCGGCTCCCAACGCGGTTCGGCGGACAGCGGACGTCGAGATAACGGGCATTTGCCCAGCATAGGCGACCCCCTCCCGGAACGGCGCGTGTGTTTCCGCACAAACGGTCGGAATTTCATCTGCGATGAAAATGTGATGGGACTCCGGAGGCCGAACAGCTAGCGTGAGGCGCATGTCGGAACTGAAATCGCAACTGCGCGCGGATATGACCACCGCACTGAAAGCCAAGGACACTCTGCGCCTGTCGACCCTGCGGATGCTGCTCGCCGCGATCCAGAACGCCGAGGTCGCCGGAGCGCAGGCGAAGGAACTCTCCGATGCCGAGGTTGTCTCGGTTTTGCAGAAGGAAGCCAAGAAGCGCAACGAGTCGGCCGTGATCTACGAGCAGAACGGGCGTGGCGAACTGGCCGCGAACGAGCGTGCCGAGGAAGAGATCATCGAGCAGTACCTGCCGACCCAGCTGACCGAGGCCGAGGTGGCTCAGGTCGCCGACACCGCGATCGCACAGATCGCCGAGGAGATCGGCGAGCGGCCGGGGATGAAGCAGATGGGTCAGGTCATGAAGGCGGCCACCGCGCTCGCCGAGGGCAAGGCCGACGGTTCGCGGCTGTCGGCGGCGGTCAAAGCCCGCCTGTAGACCCGCGCGAGAACGAACAGGGCCGCCGTCCGGAATGGACGGCGGCCCTGTTTCGTTGCTACCGCGGCACCGGGATCGGGATCGGTGGCAGACGCGGGATCTGCGGGAGGCCGGGGATCACCGGCGCCGGCGCGGAAGGCGGCGGCGTGGTCGGCGTCGGCGCCCGGACCGAGCCGTCGGAGATGTAGATCGTGACGACCGAGCCGGGAACCGCCGAACCGTTCGGCGAACTGCCCATCACGGTGCCCTTGGCCTGCGTGCCGGGACTGGTCACCGCGGACACCTGGAAACCGGCGCCGGACAGGATCGAGGTGGCCTCGCCCTGCGACTTGCCCGCCACATCGGGGACCTGGGAGTTGCCCGCGCCGCGGACGTACTTGTCGTCCACCGGCGGCAGGGCAGGCGGTGGGTACCGGTCGAGCACCGGCTTGATGGCATTGAACCAGGTGCGGGCCGGTTCGTTACCGCCGAACAGGCCGGCGGCGTTGCTGGCTCCACAGTTCCGCAGCGGGAACGAGCAGATCTCGCCGGGGGTCGGGCTGTCGCCGTAGACGTAGACCGAGGATGCCAGCGAGTTGGTGAAGCCGAGGAACGCCGAGGAGCGGTGGCTCTCGGTGGTGCCCGTCTTGCCCGACATCGGTGCCGCCCAGCTCGCGGCACGCGCCGCGCTTGCCGCGGTACCGCTGGTGTCGTCCTTGCTCATCGCGTTGGCGAGGGTGTTGGCCAGACCTGGGTCGACCACCTGCTCACACGCTTGCTGGGTGAGCGGAACGGTCTTGCCTGCGCGGTCGACGACCTCCTTGATGGGTGAGGGCGGGCACCACCTGCCGCCCGAGCCGAGCGTGGCGGCCACATTCGACAGTTCGAGCGGGTTGATCGCGAACGGGCCGAGGGTGAACGAGCCCATGTTGTTGTTCTTGATGTGGTCGGCCAGGCTCGAGTTGCCGTGGCCGGAAGTCCCTGGCTCGGTGTAGGCCCGCATGCCGAGGCGGACAGCCATGTCCACCGCGGCCGCGACGCCGACGTCCTGGATCATCTTCACGAAGGTGGTGTTGGGCGAGGTCGCGAGCGCGTCGGTCACCGACATCGACCCCGGGTAGGCGCCCGCGTTCTTGACACACCACGAGTCGGCCGGGCAGCCCGGCGAGTTCGAGTAGCCCATGCCCCTGGCGGCGTAGGTACCGGGTACGTCCACCTGGGCGGCGATACCGAGGCCCTTCTCCATCGCGGCGGCGGTGGTGAACAGCTTGAAGATCGAGCCTGCGCCGTCACCGGCCAACGAGTACGGCTGGCCGAGCAGCGTCTCGTTGGCGTCGCGGTTGAGGCCGTAGGTGCGGCTCGACGCCATCGCGAGGACGGGGTGCGAATCCTGACCGGGCGCGATCACCGACATGACCTCGGCGATGTTGTCGAGGTTGGGGTCGGCCTGCTCGTTCACCGAACGCTTCACCGATTCCTGCAGCACCGGATCGAGGGAGGTTTTGATCAGGTAGCCACCCTTGTCGACCTGTTCCCGGCTGATGCCCGAATCGGCGAGGTACTGCAGCGCGTAGTCGCAGAAGAAGCCCTTGTCCTGTGCGGCGATGCAGCCGCGCGGCAGGCCTTTCGGCTCGGGCAGCACGCCGAGCGGTTCGGACTTGGCCTTGCGGAATTCCTCGGCGCGGTGCGGGATGTTCTGGATCAGGGTGTCGAGCACGGTGTTGCGGCGATCGGTGACGCCCTGGAGGTTGGTGTAGGGGTTCAGCTTGGAGCTGGACTGCACCATGCCGGCCAGCATCGCCGACTGCGTCATGGTCAGCTCGGCGGCGTCGACGCCGAAGTAGGTCTGCGCGGCGTCCTGGATGCCGTAGGAACCGTTGCCGAAGGGCACCAGATTCAGGTAGCGGGTGAGGATCTCGTCCTTGCTCAGCTCGCGGTCCAGCGTGAGCGCCATCCTGATCTCGCGCAGCTTGCGCGCGGGGGTGGTCTCGATCGCGGCGCGGCGTTCGGCGTCGGTCTTCGCGACGACGAGCAGGTTGAAGTTCTTCACGTACTGCTGATCGAGCGTCGAGGCGCCCTGCTGGACCTCGCCGGAGGAGGTGTTGGTCAGGAACGCGCGCAGCGTGCCCTGCCAGTCGACGCCCTTGTGGTCGGCGAAGCGTTTGTCCTCGATGGACACGATCGCCAGCTTCATGTTGTTGGAGATGCGATCGCTCGACACCTCGAAGCGGCGTTGCTCGTACAGCCAGGCGATGGGCGCCCCGCTCGCGTCGACCATGGTCGAGACGGCGGGAACCGTGCCCTCCACCAGTTCGGCTGACACGTTGTCGACGGCATCGGCGGCTCGGTTGGAGATGAACCCGAATCCACCGGCCAAGGGGAACAACAGCCCGGCGACTAGCACGGAGGCCAGCGCGCAGCTGCCGGCCAGCCTCGCGAGCGTTTGAGTGATCGGCACCTGCCCAGAGTAAGGGGTGGGGTGGCGGCGTTCACGGTTGTGCTGCTCGACGGGGAATGTCCGGCCGGTGCCAGGGGGATTGCTCGGGCGTGTCAACAAAATGATCACATCGGCGTGTCGCGCCCGGCCACGCCGGTGATCAGCAGGACTACCCGGTCGGAGGCCGATTTGAATGGACGGCCGTACCAAAAAATCGGGGGCTGGTCTTGCGCAAGCGTCATACCTTTACCTAGATTGAGTACCCAGTGTGATAGAGCTAACACTCAAAGTGGAATGTGGTGCGGACCGCAGCGGTAGTTGGGTTGCTGTGATCCGCGCTCGCGATTCTGGAGCGCCGCACAACGGTGTTCGGACTGCAAAGGGGCACATCAAATGCACATCACAACCCCCATCGCTCGACTGGATGTAGAGCAGGCCGAGGCAAGGATCGCTTGGGTTGCCCAGGCGCGATGCAAGGAAGTGGACCCTGATCAGCTGTTCGTTCGTGGTGCGGCGCAGCGCAAGGCGGCAACGATCTGCCGTCATTGCCCGGTGTTGATGCAGTGTGGCGCCGACGCGCTGGACAACCGGGTCGAGTTCGGAGTGTGGGGCGGGATGACCGAGCGGCAGCGGCGTGCGCTGCTCAAGCAGCATCCCGATGTGACGTCGTGGGCCGACTTCTTCCAGGCGCAGCGACAGCATCAGGTGGCGATCTAGCAGGCGAGACCGGACCGTTATCACACACGGCGCCGAGACCGCTGGGTTTGCGGAATCGGCGCCGTCTACCGGTGTTACGAGAATGTAAGCAATAGCTGAACCGTCTGACTCAGACGGCGGCGGGCTTGCCCGCCAGCTGGTCGCCGACCGCACGCAAAGCGTCCAGGTCGGAGACCTCGAACGGCAACGCGGTGACCGAAACGATCGGAACCCGCGGATGGGCGCCGGTGAAGCGATGCAGCAACCGCTGTTCGCGCTTCGCCGTCGCCACCCGCTCAGCGTGGATGCGCAGTACCGACGCGGTGAGCGGGTCCGATTCAGCGAGCTGATCGGCGGCGGTCAGCGCGTGATCGCCGGACAGCCCCGACAACGCGGGATGCGTCCGGTTCAGCACGAGACCGGCCAGCGGCATCTGCTCGGTGGAGAGCCGGTCGACGAAGAACGACGCCTCGCGCAGCGCGTCGGGTTCGGGCGCGGCGACCACCAGGAAGTGAGTGCCCGGCTTCGACAGCATCGCGAAGGTCCGCTCGGCCCGCTCCTGGAAACCGCCGAACAGCGACTCCAGCGACTGCAGGAACGTCGAGGCGTCCTTGAGCATCTGACCGCCCACGATGGTCGACACCCCGCGCATGGCCAGGCTCATCGCGCCGGTGACGAACCGGCCGACACCGCGGCCGGGCGCCATGATCAGCCGGATCATCTTGCCGTTGAGGAAGGTGCCGAGCCGCTTGGGCGCGTCGAGGAAGTCCAGCGCGTTGCGCGAGGGCGGAGTGTCGACCACGATCAGGTCCCACTCCTTGTGCCCGGCCAGCTGACCGAGCTTCTCCATCGCCATGTACTCCTGCGTGCCGCCGAAGGACGAGGCCACCGTCTGATAGATCGGGTTGGCGAAGATCTGCTCCGCCTTCTCCACGCTGGTGTGCTCGAGCACCATGTCGTCGAAGGTGCGGCGCATGTTCAGCATCATCGCGTGCAGCTGGCCGGGCACCTCGGGCCCGAGCTCGACCCGCTGCGGCGTGTTGTCCAGGTCGGCGACGCCGAGCGACTGGGCCAGCCTGCGCGCCGGATCGATGGTCAGCACCACGACCTTGCGGCCGGACTCGGCGGCCCGCAGCGCGATCGCGGCCGCGGTGGTGGTCTTGCCGACGCCGCCGGAACCGCAGCAGACGATCACCCTCGCCGTCGGATCGGCGATGATCTGGGAGACATCCAGCGGGGTGGTCACTTGCTCGCTCATCGCACTCCCTGCGCGGATAGCTGTTCGGCCAGTTCGTAGAGTCCGCCCAGATCCATGCCTTCGCCGAGGGCGGGCAGGTGCAGCTGGGGAACGTCGACCTGCGCCAGTTCGGCAGCGCTTTCATCCTGCGCGGTCAGCATGACGGCGTGGTCGACGGTCTCTGTCAGCAAACCGGCGAAATCCTCGTCGGGCAGGGTGATCCCGGCCTTGGCCAGGCTCGCCGCGATGTCGGTTGGGTCGAGTTCGCCGCGCACGGCCAGGTCGCGTTCGGCGGGGTCGAGCTGAGACTTGGCCGCCCGGTTGACGATCACCGTGCCGATCCGCAGATCGTTGGCGGCGAGCTCGGCGACCGCGTCCGCGGTCTCCTGCACCGGCAGCGCCTCGAGCAGCGTCACCAGGTGGATCATCGTCTGATCGGAATGCAGCAGCTTGGACACGCCCTCGGCCTGCGAGGCGATCGGACCGCCCTTGGCGATCTCGGCCATGGCCTGGGTGACGTCGAGGAAACTGGCGATCCGGCCGGTCGGCGGCGCGTCGACGACGATGTCGTCGTAGGCGGGCCTGCCGTCCTTGCCGACGCGCACCGCGCACTCCTTGATCTTGCCGGTGAGGATCACATCGCGCAGGCCGGGCGCGATGGTGGTGACGAACTCGATGGCGCCCATCCGGCGCATCGCCCGGCCCGCGAAGCCGAGGTTGTAGAACATGTCGAGGTATTCGAGGAACGCGTGCTCGATGTCGAGGGAGAGCGCGAACACCTCACCGCCGCCGTCGGCGCTGGCGATCTGGGTCTCGGTGGGTGGCAGCGGCGGCCGGTCGAACAGCTGCGCGATGGACTGACGGCTCTCCACTTCGACCAGCAGCACCTTGCGCCCACCCGCGGCGAGGGCGAGGGCCAGTGCGGCCGAAACGGTCGACTTGCCGGTGCCTCCCTTGCCGGTCACGTAGTGCAAGCGGGCTTTGGCCGCGCGCTGTGGCCATCCGGTCGACGGTCCGGGAACCGACGAAACCGGCTCTGCTGTTGGTGCTCCCACGTCGCCGAGCCTATAACCCGTTTCTCGGCGGTGTTCGGGGTGAGCCCTAAACTCACACCATGAGTGACATCACCCTGTGGGAGTACGCGACCGTGCCGCTGTTGACGCACGCGACCAAGCAGATCCTCGACCAGTGGGGCGCCGACGGCTGGGAGCTGGTCACGGTGCTGCCCGGCCCGACCGGCGAACAGCACGTCGCCTACCTGAAGCGGCAGAAGTAGCGTGGCCACCGCGTGGAAGGACGCGCTCGACCGGCTCGGGGTCACCCTGCCACCGGTCGCCGCCCCCGTCGCGGCCTACATCCCGGCCGTGCGCACCGGTTCGCTGGTGTACACCTCCGGCCAGCTGCCCTTCGTCGACGGTGAGCTGTCGGCGGTCGGCAAGGTCGGGGCCGAGGTCGATGTGGAGCAGGCCAAGGAGGCCGCGCGGCTGTGCGCGCTGAACGCGCTGGCGGCCGTGCACGATCTGGTCGGGCTCGACCAGGTGGTGCGGATCGTGAAGGTCGTCGGATTCGTCAATTCCGCGCCGGGATTCACCGATCAGCCGATCGTGATCAACGGCGCGTCGGAATTCCTCGGCGAGGTGTTCGGCGAGGCGGGCGTGCACGCGCGGTCCGCGGTGGGCGTCTCGGAACTGCCGAAGAACACGCCCGTCGAGGTGGAATTGATCGTCGAATTGGACCAAGCAGTCGGATAGGCAGCCGTCATGGCACTGGAACATCCCGCGTACGGCCAGGTCAGGGCGGTCACGCCGACGGCGTCGGTGCTGCTCGCCGACAACCCGTCACAGATGACGCTCGACGGCACCAACACCTGGCTGCTGCGCGGACCCGATAGCGACGCGTATGTGGTCGTCGACCCGGGACCGAAGGACAAGAAGCACACCGCCGCCATCGTCGAGGCGACCGGCGGCCGGATCGCGCTGACCCTGATCACCCATCACCACCCCGACCACACCGGCGGCATCGATCACCTGGTGAAAGCCACCGGGACGCCGGTGCGGTCGGTGGATCCGAAGTACCTGCGCGGCGAGGTGACCGCGCTGGTCGCCGATGAGGTCATCGAGGCGGCGGGCCTGCGGATCACCGTGCTCGCCACCCCCGGCCACACCGGCGACTCGGTGAGTTTCCTGCTCGACGACGCGATCGTCACCGGTGACACGGTGCTCGGCGAGGGCACGACGGTGCTCGCGTCGAGCACGGGCGCGCTGGCCGACTTCCTGTCCTCGCTGGAGTTGCTGCTCGAGCGCGGCGCGGGCAAGGCACTGCTGCCCGCGCACGGTCCCGACCATGCCGATGCGGCGCCGGTGGTGCGGTACTACCTGAACCACCGCCGCGAACGGCTCGATCAGATCCGGGCGGCCCTGGTCGAATTGGGTCACGACGCAGGCGCTTTCGAAGTTGTCCGCAAGGTGTACGCCGATGTGGACAAACGCCTGTGGCCCGCCGCGCGCAGCTCGGTGAAGGCACAACTGGAATATCTACGGGCAGAACGCGAGTCCTGAGCCCGGTCCTGGAGCCGACGTGCGTCGATCAGCACGTCGGCTCCAGGCGTGCGCGGCGGACCCGCGGAAAACAACGACGGCACGCCGGAACCACGGTGGTGCGGACGAGGCCCTCTTCCTCCGGAGCCGCACCGGTGGTCCCGGCGTGCCGAGACGTCGGCGAACTACTCGATCAGCGAGCGCGACGTGCGAGGCGCTCGGAATCCGAGATCAGGACGCTCTTGCCCTCGAGACGCAGCCACCCGCGATGGGCGAAGTCGGCCAGCGCCTTGTTGACGGTTTCCCGGGAAGCGCCGACCAGCTGGGCGATCTCTTCCTGGGTCAGGTCGTGGGTCACGCGCAGCGCGCCCGCTTCCTGGGTGCCGAAGCGCTGTGCGAGCTGCAGCAGCGCCTTGGCGACGCGGCCTGGCACGTCGGTGAAGATGAGGTCGGCGAGGTTGTTGTTGGTGCGGCGAAGGCGTCGTGCCAGCACGCGCAGCAGCTGCTCAGCGATCTCGGGGCGCTGATCGATCCACGACTTGAGTGCGTCGCGGTCCATCGTGACGGCGCGGACCTCGGTGACCGTGGTTGCGGTCGAGGTACGCGGGCCCGGGTCGAAGATCGACAGTTCACCGAACATGTCGGACGGACCCATGATGGTCAGCAGGTTTTCCCGGCCGTCGGGTGAGCGACGACCGATCTTCACCTTGCCCGTCGTGATGATGTACAGCCGATCGCCGGGTTCGCCCTCGTTGAAGATGACGTGGCCGCGCGGAAAATCTACGGGCTGCAGCTGCTTGGCGAGCGCGGCCACCGCGGTGGGCTCGACGCCTTGGAAGATGCCTGCTCTGGCGAGGGCCTCGTCCACGAATGTGCTCCTTATGGGATATGGCTTGCGAACCTGGTCGAGCGAATCGACCAACAGCGCAGTCTACGCGGCATCACGGCAGCACAGTGACAGACACCACGTAAAGAGTGGATTGCGCGATCTGCGCACACCGTGAACGGGCGGTCCGCCCGCGGGAATCGATCGATCAGCTGGCGCGGGCGACATCCATTTCGGAGTCACGTGACCGGCGCTTGCGCATCCGCGCGACCGCGGCGGGCAGGCCGAGCTTCGTCAGCTCTTTCACTTCGGCGTTGCTGGCGTTGTCCAGGTACTGCTGAACCTCTTCGTCGGGTTCGAGAAGCTTTCGGAGCCGATTCTCGACCCGCTCCATTCCCAGCGCGAACAGCATCAACAGCACTGGGAAGAGCACCACAGCGAGTCCTTGCATGACAGGCAGTAAACACGGTCCAGGTCTCAGATGGAACACAGCGGGCAAACTGAGCGCCCAATGTTGTCGTAGCGGTTCCGTATGGTGGACAGGTGCCCGTTTCCCCCGCCACCGCCGCCGCAGACGACGCCGCCCCGGCCGCGGAAGCGGCCTCGGTTCCCGCCGGCATCTCCGCGGCGCGCAAGCGCAAGAACCGCGCCATAGCTGCGGAAACACGGATCGGACTGGTCCGGCGGGCCCGCCGGATGAACCGGACGCTCGGCGCTGCTTTTCCCGGCGCGCACTGCGAGCTGGACTTCACCACCCCGCTGGAATTGGCGGTGGCGACGATCCTGTCCGCCCAGTGCACCGACGTCCGCGTGAACCTCACCACTCCCGTGCTGTTCGCGAAGTATCGCAGCGCGCGCGACTACGCCGAGGCCAACCGTGCCGAGCTGGAGGAATACATCCGGCCCACGGGGTTCTACCGGAACAAGACCAGTTCACTGATGGGACTCGGGCAGGCGCTCGTCACCGGATTCGACGGTGAATTGCCTCACACGATGGGCGAACTGGTGAAGCTGCCCGGCATCGGGCGCAAAACTGCCAACGTCATCCTCGGCAACGCCTTCGGTGTGCCCGGCATCACGGTCGACACCCATTTCGGCAGGCTGGTCCGCCGCTGGAAGTGGACCGAAGATGAGGATCCGGTCAAGGTCGAACACGCGGTCGGCGAGCTGATCGAGCGCAAGGAGTGGACGATGCTCTCGCATCGGGTGATCTTTCACGGTCGCCGGGTGTGTCATGCGCGCAAACCGGCGTGCGGCGCCTGCATGCTCGCGGGCGACTGCCCGTCCTTCGGGCTCGGGCCGACCGATCCGGCCGTCGCGGCCGGGCTGATCAAGGGGCCGGAGCGCGAGCACCTGCTCGATATGGTCGGCCTGTGAGTGATTCCGCCGAACCGTCGCCGTCGCGGCGGCCCGCCTTGCGCTGGGCGCTGGCCGCGCTGATCGTCATCGTCGCGGCGGCGGTCGCGCTGTGGCCGCGCGGCGGTTCCGAGACCACGGGCCCGGTGCAGACGGCGAGGCAACCGGCGGTAGCGGTGGCCTCGCCCGAGCAGCGCGCGGCCGCGGGCCTGCTCCCGTGTCCGGCGCCGGCCGCGGGCGCGACCGGCTCGGGACCGCTGGCCGGTATCACCCTGACCTGTCTCGCCGACGGCGCGCCTTTCGACATCGCCGCCGCGCTGGCAGGCAAGCCCGCGCTGCTCAATCTGTGGGCGTACTGGTGCGGCCCGTGTGCCGTCGAGCTGCCCCACCTGCAGGAATTCGCGCAGCGTGCTGGCTCGGAGCTCACCGTGCTGACCGTGCACAGCGATCCCGACGAGGTGAAGGCGCTGGCCCGGCTGAGTGGTCTCGACATCACCCTGCCCGGTGCTGCCGACCCGCAGGCGAGCGTGCGCACCGCCGTCGGGGCGCCCGCGGTGCTCCCGGTGTCGGTGCTCGTGCGCGCGGACGGCACCATTGCCAGCGTCGAGGTACGTACGTTCGCCGATGTCGCCGACATCGCCGACACGGTGGCCGAGGAACTCGGCGTTCGGATCGCGGTATGACGAAGGACGTTGTGATGAACGGTGTGATGCGGTTGGACGAGTCCGGCCTCCCGTCCTGGCTGCGCGCCGCGATCCGGCACGGCGGCCCCGATGCCGACGACACCCTCGCCACCTCCCGCGCCCTGCGCCGGGCCATGTCGATCACCGGCAAGCCACGGCAGGCGGCCGTTCTCGTGCTGTTCGGCGGTTCGCCGGAGGCCGACCCCGCCGCGCCGGGCGGCCTGCCCGCCGACGCCGACGTGCTGCTCACCCAGCGCGCCTCGACCATGCGCCAGCACCGCGGCCAGGTCGCGTTCCCCGGCGGCGCCGAAGACCCCGGCGACGACGGTCCGGTCGGCACCGCGCTGCGCGAGGCCGCCGAGGAGACCGGCCTCGACCCAGCGGGCGTGCAGCCCTTCGCGCTGCTGCCGAAACTGTTCGTTCCGCCGTCGAAGTTCGACGTGACCCCGGTCCTCGGCTACTGGCGGGCACCCAGCCCGGTCGGCGTCGTCGATCAGGCCGAAACCGAGCGTGTCGTCCGTGTTCCGCTGACCGAATTGCTCGATCCGGCACACAGATTCATGGTGCGTGGCAGTCTCGGCTACCAGAGCCCTGCGTTCCAGGTCGACGGCATGCTCGTCTGGGGGCTCACCGGCGGTATCCTCGCCGGCATCATCAAAACGGCTGGGTGGGAACGAGACTGGGATCGGGGCGACGTGCGTGACTTGGAGAGCTCGTTGGCTGCGGTCGGAATGACCCTGTGAGCCCCTCGGTATGGCTCGATATCGCGGTGGTACTGATCGCCCTGGTCGCGGCGTCAACCGGCTGGCGGCAGGGCGCGGTGGCCTCGGCGCTGGCGTTCTTCGGCGTCGCGCTCGGCGCCGTCGCCGGCATCCTGATCGCGCCGCACATCCTCAAACATCTCAGTGAGGGGCGCAGCCGGGTACTCGGCGGCATCCTGCTGATCGTGCTGCTGGTGATCGTCGGCGAGGTCGCGGGCATGGTGCTCGGCCGGGCCGCGCGCACCGGCATTCGTCATCCCGTCG
Organism: Nocardia sp. NPDC055053; assembly: GCF_053608285.1. Classification (NCBI taxonomy): domain Bacteria; kingdom Bacillati; phylum Actinomycetota; class Actinomycetes; order Mycobacteriales; family Nocardiaceae; genus Nocardia; species Nocardia sp. NPDC055053. The sequence goes on from NZ_JBSGVD010000049.1 coordinate 36,036, forward strand.
CTCGCGGCGCGGACAGTGTGGTCGGCGCGGTGCTGCAGGCGGCGACCGTGCTGGTCGCCGCCTGGCTGCTCGCGCTGCCGCTGGCCACCGCGTCCCAGCCGGGGGTCGCCGCCGCCATCAACGGGTCGCGGGTGCTCGCCGACGTCAACGCGGTGGCGCCGAACTGGCTGCGCAAGCTGCCCAACGAATTCTCCAAACTCCTGGATACCTCCGGGCTGCCGGATGTCATCGGGCCGTTCGGCCGGGCGCCGATCGCCGCGGTGGAACCGCCGGACGCGAGTGTGCTCGCCAGCCCGGTCGCTGCCTCGCTGCAGCAGAGCGTGCTGCGCATCCGCGGTGTCGCGCCGAGCTGCCAGCGTGCGCTGGAGGGCTCCGGTTTCGTCGTCGCGCCCGAACGCGTGATGACCAACGCGCACGTCGTCGCGGGGACGAACAGCGTGTCGGTCGACACCGCGCGCGGCGCGCTGGAGGCCACCGTTGTGCTGTTCGACCCGTCCAAGGACATCGCGGTCCTCGCGGTGCCTGGGCTGACCGCGCCGGTCGTCCCGCAGGCGCCCGAACCGGCGACCTCGGGCGAGAGCGCGATCGTGCTCGGCTACCCGGGTGGCGGGCCGTACACGGCCAGCGCCGCACGTGTCCGCGAGACCCTCGACCTCACCGGCCCGACCATCCACCGCGACGGCACCGTCGAGCGTGAGGTGTACACGGTCCGCGGCCAGGTCCGCGCAGGCAACTCGGGCGGACCGCTGGTCGACACCGAGGGCCAGGTCCTCGGCGTGGTCTTCGGCGCCGCGGTCACCGACGACGACACCGGCTACGTCCTGACCCTGCGCGAGGTCGGCGCCGAACTGTCCGCCGCGCAGACCAGCAGCGCGGAGGTCCCGACAGGTGCCTGCGTGCTGAGTTAGTTGGAGCGCTGGCGCGCTCGAGTTCGCGGCCCCTTGTGTCCCGTCGGTCAGGCACCGTTGCTTGCTCCTTCGTCGCCTACGCAACGGCGCCTGACCGACGGGACGGCCGCGAACCGCCGCTGACGCGGCGGCCCCTCCTCGAGGTCGGGG
>NZ_JBSGVD010000050.1:0-34668 GCF_053608285.1 Nocardia sp. NPDC055053
ACGCACAAGCTTCTACCCGCAACATTTCGTAGGGGCTTCGGCAGGGCAAGGGTTCATACTTTAGCGCAGGCAATCCACCGAAGCAAGTCCGTGGGCTGTAACCCTGCACACATGATCAGTCAGGCGCTCATCGTCCTACCTCGTTTCCCTGCACCATCCGCTAGCCTCGAGAGGCTCAGCAGTTCGGCACCGGGTCGGTGTCCGTGTCGCTCTGACTCGAATTAAGTTACGCAGCCACGAACGCGAAGTCAAATCGCCTGGTAGAACCGGCGTTTCCCCAGCTCGCCACACCTTCGACGGGGCGATGAAGGACCGCGGCGGCGCCGGCCGCGCATTCGAGACACAGCCGAAAGTGAAGGGCGACCGCCTGGCAACTGATCACACGTCCAGCTGAGTTCGGTCCATAATACTCCCACTACCAGCTGACATGACGTGCCGCACATAGACAGCCGACCCTCTCCGATATACAGTTTGCCGACCTTCAGCAATTTTTCAGTTAACACACGGGAAGGGGGGTGAGAGGTGGCAGACGATCTCGACTCGGTCGAACGTCGCGCCTGGAGCGCGGTGGTCACCCTCGCGATGCGGGTGCCGAGCGCGCTCGACTCGCGACTGCAACGCGAGTTCGGCATAACCCATTTCGAATACCGGGTCATGGCGCTGCTGCGCGAGGCTCCTGACCATCGGATACGGTTGAGCCTGCTCGCCGCGCGCGGGCACGGGTCCATCTCCCGGCTCTCCCATGTGGTGTCCAAGCTGGAACGGGTGGGCTGGGCCGAGCGCGCGGCCGCGGAATCGGGGCGCGGTGTCGACGCGGTCCTCACCGAGAGCGGGCTGGCCAAGGTGGCCGAGGCGACGCCGGAGTATCTCGTCGCGGTGCGGCAGCTGGTCATGGACGGACTCGACGGGTCGCAGAAGGCCGAGCTGGCGATTCTCGGCGAGCGGCTCGCCGACCATCTGGCCGGCGCCCGCGGCAACGCGGACGAATCACCGCTCGAGTACTGACGCGAGAACGCCGCCCCGGCCGATGACCGGGGCGGCGTTCTCGTCGGTGCGCTGGTTCAGGCGTTGTTCGGGTGCCAGGTGGCCACCGCCCAGATCACGACGATGTTGATGATGATGATCAGGATCGACCACCACGGGTAGTACGGCAGCCACAGGAAGTTCGCGATGATCGAGATGGCGGCGATCACCATCGCCAACACGCGTCCCCAGGTCTGACCGGCCAGCAGGCCGATCGCGACGATCACCGCGATGGCACCGAAGATGATGTGCCACCAGCCCCATGACGTCAGGTCGAACTGGTAGAGGTACTCGGGCCCAACGACGATGAGATCGTCCTTGGCGACAGCCGAGATACCTTCGAGGATCTGCAGGACACCGACCACCGCCAGCAGGATTCCGGCGCCGATGGAGGTTCCTGCCGCGATTCCCTCGCGTACCGGGTGCTGATTCTGATCTGTCATCGCTCGGCCTTCCCGTCAGGTCAACGGACGTGCCACCACGGCACATGCCAACGGTAGGAACCCGACGGGGCCGCGCGCCTCATCCGTTGTGGGTGAACTCGCCTACGCGACGGACCGGGCGCAGCGTCTTGCCGAGATCGGCGCGCAGGGTGATCAGCGCGTCGAGCAGGTAGTTCTGCCTGACCCGCCACGGATGCTTGTCGCCCTGACGGGGGAAGGCGGCGATCGAGCGCAGGATGTAGCCGGCGTTGAGGTCGAGCAGCGGACGCTCGGTGAGCGCGCCCTTCGGCTCCGGCACGACGGCGGGGACGCCGGTCCGGTCGATGTGGGCGAGCACCTTGCAGACCAGGCGCGAGGTGAGGTCGGCGCGCAGCGTCCACGAGGCGTTGGTGTAGCCGACGCAGATGGCGAAATTGGGCAGGCCGGTCAGCATCGCGCCCTGCCAGACGAACTGGTCAGACAGCGGGACCGGGGTGCCGTCGACCTCGGGCGCGATGCCGCCGAAGGCGAGCAGCCGCAGGCCGGTCGCGGTCACCACGATGTCGGCGGGCAGGATCTTGCCCGATTCGAGCTGGATGCCCTCGGGGACGAACCGGTCGATCCGGTCGGTGACCACCGCGGCCTTGCCCTTCTTCATCGCCTTGAAGAAGTCGGCGTCGGGCGCGGCGCACAGGCGCTGGTCCCACGGGTCGTAGTCGGGGGTGAAGTGCTCGGCGACCAGTTTGTCGTCTTTGAGGATGCGGGTGGTGAGGCCGGTCAGCAGCTTGCGCGCGGCGGCGGGGCGGCGACGGCAGTACTGGTAGAAACCGATGTTGAACAGGATGTTCTTGGTGCGGATCAGCCGGTGCGCGAGCCCGGCGGGCAGCAGTTCGCGGATCTTGTCGGCCTGCTTGTCGCGGCCGGGGACGGCGCTGATCCAGGTGGGGGTGCGCTGCAGCATGGTGACGTGCTCGGCCTCGTCGGCCAGCGAGGGCACCAGGGTGACCGCGGTCGCGCCGCTGCCGATGACGACGATCCGCTTGTCGCGCACGTCCAGGTCGGCGGGCCAGAACTGCGGGTGCACGATGGTGCCCGCGAAGTCCTCGCGACCGGCGAATTCGGGGGTGTGCGGCTGCTGGTAGTCGTAGTAGCCGGCGCAGGTGTAGAGGAAACCACAGGTCAGGGTGCTCAGCTCGGGTCCGTCGGGGCCGTCGTGGGCGATGGTGAGCTGCCAGCGCGCCTGCGCCGACGACCAGTCGGCGCCGATCACCCGCGACCCGTAGCGGATGCGCTTGTCGATGCCGTTCTCGTGCGCGGTCTCGCGGATGTAGTCCAGGATCGACGCGCCGTCGGCGATCGAGCGGGCCGCGCGCCACGGCTTGAACGGATAGCCGAGGGTGAACATGTCCGAGTCGGAGCGGATGCCCGGGTACCGGAAAAGGTCCCAGGTGCCGCCGAGATCGGCGCGGGCCTCGAGGATCGCGTAGCTGCGGTGCGGGTGTTCGGTCTGCAGCCGATAGGCGGCCCCGATACCGGACAATCCTGCGCCGACGATGACGACGTCGAGGTGTTCGGGGGCAACGGCGGAGTCGGTCATGGCTCCAGTGTGCCTGGCGACACATCGCGAGGTGAAGGCAGTGTTTCGCTATCCTCGATGCAGTGTCGATCTTTCGGCGTGCGGGATGGTTGCTCGTCGGCGCACTTGTCATCGCGCTGGGTGCCGCGTTCGCCGGGTGGCCCGTGTACGTCCGGCCGCAGGTGGACCCGCTGCGCCCCGCCGATGTGATCGTCGTCCTCGGCGGGACCCCCTACGAACGATTCGACCTCGGGATCGAGCTCGCCGAGCGCGGCTACGCCCCCGAGGTGCTGATCTCGCAGTCCACCGGACCCGACGATCCGCTGATGGACAAGTACTGCGGCGGCCGATTCGCCTTCCGCGTCTCGTGTTTCGTGCCCGACCCGTGGACGACCGACGGCGAGGCGCGCGAAATCGTCCGGCGGGCAAAGATTTACGGGTGGCGGCACATCATCGTGGTCACCTTCACCCCGCACGTCTCACGTGCCCGCTACATCGTCGGCCGGTGTTTCGACGGCGAGATCACCATGGTCGCCAGCCCCACCGAATCCGGGTTCGGGTTCTGGTCGTGGATGTATGTGCGCCAATCCGCCGGATACATCCGGGCTTTCGTGAACCAGCATTGTGAGACCTCCGGAAATTCCGCGTCCCGGCTTCTAGAGTGACACCAATGCGCGGCCGGGTGCCGGGCCGCGCGGGTGGCACGGGCGAGAGGACCGCCGATGCTTGTCGAGGACCTGCGCACCGTCGGAGACGACGCGCTGCGCGCCCAGATCTGCGTCATCGGCTCGGGCCCTGCCGGACTGACCGTGGCCACCGAACTGGCCGCGGCGGGTCTGCGGGTGCTGGTCCTGGAGAGCGGTGACCACGAAATCGGTCCCACCGAGCCGGAATTCGCCGCCATCGACAGTGTCGGTGCGCCGCGGCTGCCACCCGACCGGATCGCGGGCAGCCGGGTCCTCGGTGGCAGCTCGCGAGTCTGGGCCGGACGCTGCGGCGTGCTCGACGACCTCGACTTCGCGACCCGGCCGTGGGTGCGGCGGTCGGGGTGGCCGATCGATGCGGGTGAGCTGCGTCCGTACGCCGAACGCGCCGCCGAACATGCCGGGCTCGGGCACGGCACGGGGTTCACCGACGCCGAGTTCTGGCCGCTCGCGGGACGTCCGGCGCCTGCCGCCGCCATCGACACCGGGTCGCTGCGCCCGTACTTCTGGCAGATCAGCCGGGATCCGGTCGACCGGTTCGACTGCAAGCGGTGGGGCAGGCTGGTGCGCGATATCGTCGCGCCGACCGCACGGGTACTGGTGAACGCGACCGTCACCCACCTCGACACCGATGCCACCGGCGCGCACGTGAACTCGGTCGAGGTGACCGGCGCCGGTGGCCGGATCCGCACCGTCGAGGCGCGGATCTTCGTGCTCGCGGCAGGCGGGATCGACACTCCACGGCTGCTGCTGGCCTCGCGGCGCACCGTCCCCGGTGGCATCGGGAACCGGTACGACCAGGTGGGGCGGTATCTGATCGACCATCGCAGCGGCGTGGTCGGTGCCATGTCCCCCGCCGTCGCCGGTGCGGCGCTGGCCCGGTTCGGCAAGTACGTGGTCAAGGGGCCGCGAGGTAAACACACCTTTCTGCACGGCCTGGCCCTGTCGCCCGAGATCCAGCGCGGGGAATCGCTGCTGAACTGCGCACTGTGGTTGCAGGAGGTCACCGCGCCCGACGATCCGTGGGACGCCGTCAAGCGGGTGCTGAGTGGGCGGGCGGAGTGGAACGATGCTCGAATCATGCTGTCGGACACCAAGCTGCTGCTGGCAGGGGCTCGGCGCAGGCTGATCGATGGTGTCGGGTTGCCGCACCGGCTCACCGGGGTCGAGGTGTGGACGATGGTCGAACAGGCGCCGGACCCGGACAGCCGGGTGCGCCTGTCGGAGCGCACCGACCCGGTGGGAATGCCACTGCCCCAGGTGGATTGGCGGATCGATGCGCGGGAGGACGCGACCGTCCGGCGGGCGACGGCGCTGCTGACGGCCGAGTTCGCCCGGCTCGGACTGCCCGCGCCGCGGATCGCGCCCGCGGCGCTGCCCGGCAGTACCGAGCCGCTGCCGCTGGCCGACCGTGCGCACCCGAGTGGCACTACCAGGATGTCGGCCGATCCGCGGCACGGGGTGGTCGACCGGAACTGCCGGGTGCACGGCGTCGACAACCTCTATATCGCGGGCAGTTCGGTCTTCCCGACCAACGGCCACGTCAACCCCACGCTGACCGTGCTCGCGCTGGCCGTGCGCCTGGCCGACACCCTGCGCGCCCCGCGCTGATCCGGTAACGCACCCGATTAGGCTGGCCGGGTGCAGGACTCGTCGCCGACCGCCCATCCGCACGAACCCCATGCCGAAGGGCTCGCGTCTCGGTTGAACTGGCTGCGCGCCGGTGTGCTCGGCGCGAACGATGGCATCGTGTCCACCGCCGGTCTGGTGGTCGGTGTCGCGGCGACCACGAACGATCCGCACACCATCCTCACCGCGGGCGTGGCCGGACTGGTGGCCGGCGCGATCTCGATGGCGGCGGGCGAGTACGTGTCGGTGAGCACCCAGCGGGATTCGGAGATGGCCCTGCTCGCCAAGGAGCGCAGGGAGCTGGCCGCCGATCCGGCCGCGGAACTGGCCGAGCTGATCGGGATCTACGAGGCCAAGGGGCTCAGTCCGGCGACGGCGCGCACGGTCGCCGAGGAACTCACCGCGCACGACGCGTTCACCGCGCACGCCGAAGCCGAACTGAAGCTCGACCCGGACGAGCTCACCAATCCGTGGGCGGCGGCGATCTCCTCGGCGATCGCGTTCACCTGCGGCGCGCTGCTGCCGCTGCTGGCGATCGTGCTGCCGCCGGTGCAGTGGCGGGTGCCGGTCACCTTCGCGGCGGTGCTCATCGCGCTGGCCGTCACCGGGTCGGTGAGTGCGCGGCTGGGTGGCAGTCATCGCGGCAGGGCGGTGTTGCGGGTGGTGATCGGTGGTGCGCTGGCGATGGCGGTCACCTACGCGATCGGCACGCTCACCGACACGCTCGCGGGCTGAGACCGGTCAGCGGGTCGGGCCGAGGTCGAGCCTGCGGGTAACCCGGTCGACGACATCGGGCGGCATGCCGGGTTCGCGCCGCGCGGCCTGGGCTTCGCGCCTGCCCGCCTCGATCACGGCCGAGCGCACCGCGCGCATCTGCTTGGCGAGTTTGCGTTCCGCGTCGAGGGCGGCCTTGGCGTCGGCGTCCGCCGCTTCGGGGTCGGCCTTGGCCGAGAGGTGCCGCAGGGTGTCCTTGATGTCCTCGTAGACGTCTTCGGGCAGCCCGTCACGGGCGGCGATCATCTTGAGTTCGGCCAATTCGGCCCGCACGACCCTGGTCCACAGTTGCTGTTCGACCGCGCGTTCTCCTCTGGTGTCGGCGTGCACGCCGGTGATCCGGACGATCAGCGGCAGGGTCGGGCCCTGCACGAGCAGCGTGAACAGCACGACCGCGAAGGCGACGAACAGGATTTCCGAGCGGGCGGGGAAATCCGCGCCGGAGTCGATGGTGAACGGCACGGCCAGTGCCAGGGCCACCGTGGCGACGCCGCGCATCCCAGCCCACCAGGTGACGATCACCTCGCGCCAGGTGAACGGCTCGTCGGAATCGCGCCACAGTTTCGTGCTCACCGCCCAGGTCACCAGCAGCCAGGCCAGCCGCAGCAGCACGACGACCGCGATCACCGCGGCGGTGACCCCGGCCAGCGAGGGCCAGTTGTGCCCGGTGGCGTCGATGACCACCCGCAGTTCGAGACCGATCAGCGCGAAAGCGAAACCGGTGATGAGCATTTCGGCGATGTCCCAGAACGAATCCGCGACCAGCCGGTAGTCGCGGTCGCCGATCTCGGTGACCGCGTCGGTCAGATACAGCGCGCAGACCAGCACCGCGAGGACGGCCGAGCCCTCCCAGTGCTCGGCGACGCCGTAGGCGACGAACGGCAGCAGCAGGCTCAGCGCCACCTGGCTGGTCGCGTTGTCGAGGTACTTGGTGAGTTTGCTGCCCAGCCAGCCGAGGACCAGGCCGACCACAAGCCCGACCACCGCGGCGAGGACGAAGTCACCGAGCGCGTGCCACGGCGAGAACAGGCCGGTGACCACGGCCTGGATGCCGACGGTGTAGATGACGATCGCGGTGACGTCGTTGAACAGGCCCTCGCCGCCGAGGGTCACGATCAACCGCCGCGGCAGGCCGAGCCTGCTCGCCATCGAGGTGGCCGCGACCGGGTCGGGCGGCGCGACCAGCGCGCCGAGCACCAGGCCCGCCGCGACCGCGGTCGCCGGATTCCAGGCGTGGAAGACCGCGGCAACCGCGACGGCGGTGACGATCACGAGGCCGATCGCGCGCAACGCGATGACCTGCCAGTTCTCGGCGAACTGCCGCCAGGACGTGCGCCGGGCGGCGGCGTAGAGCAGCGGCGGCAGGACCAGCGGGAGGATGAGCTCGGGTGGGATGTTCAGGCTCGGCACGGCGGGGATCAGGGCGAGCAGGCAGCCGAAGACCGTCATCAGGATGGACGGCGCGACCCCTATCCGTTCGCCGAGCGACTCGGCGAGCACCGCCGCGAGCAGGATCACCAGAGTGAGTACCAACTGGTCCATAGCGGATCAGTCTCACCGACATCGACGGTGCGCGGCGGGCGACCCGCCGCCGGTCAGTGCAGGACGGCGGCCGCAGGCGGAATGAAGATCGGCGGCAACGGGAACGGCAGCTGGATGACCGGAGGCGGTGGTGGTGCCGGGGCTGGTTCCGGCGCGGGAGCGGGAACGGGCTCCGGCTCGTACACCGGCGGCGGCTCGTAGACGGGCGGTTCGTACACCGGCGGCGGCTCGTAGACGGGCGGCGGCGGAGCTTCGACGGGCACGGGCTCCGGCTCGGGGGCGGGGGCAGGTGGTGCAGCTTCCGGGGGCGGCGGCGGTGGCGCCTCGGCGGGCGCGGCGGGAACCGCTGCGTCCGGGGTCGTCACCGTGCACTGCCACGCACCGTCGGCGTCGACCTGCCAGTGCGCGACGATGCCACCCGCCGAGCAGTTTCCGCCGACCCGCCGGGCGGGCCACGGCGGGGCGAAGACCGCCTCCTGCTCGGCCACCTCGTCGCCGGTGACCGGCAGGCCGTTCGCATCCGCGCCCATCGGATTGACGGTCGACGGGTCGTTCTCGTCACCCTGATTCGCGCGCAGGACCAACCCGAGCGCGACAACCAGCGCGAGCAGTGCGGCGAGCACTGCCGCGATCGCGATCACCCGAGTACTGCTGCCGGTCCCCTCGCCGGGGCCCTCGCCGTTCTCTGCCATCGCACCGCCTTCGGTCGCCCATGGACCTGGACTCCCCTAGCCCAGCAGGCTACCGCACGGTTGCTGAAAAGACCGACCAGCTCGTTAATACTCCATTGACCTGGGGCCATACCTACATTCAGCAGTTGCCAGATGTTTACTTGATTGCGACCCTAACCTTCACCGCATCGGTATCGGTGTTGTGTAGCGCCTGCGCGATCAGGGTGCTCAGATCGATCTGCGGACCGGTCGCGGTGACCGATTCGGCGAGCGGGCGCAGCCCGGGCAGCAGGGCGGACAGCTCGGGACCGAGCTCGTTCAGCTTGGCGACGACCTGCTCGAGGAACGGAACGAGACCGCCGTCGCGCAGATACATCTCGGGATCGCCACCGGCCGCGCTGACCCGGCCGACCGACTCGACGAACTCGTCGATGACCTGGCTCAGGCGCACGAAGGCGGGCGCGGCGGCGGAGGTGGCCGGTCCGGCCCAGCCGATGTCACCGGAGACGTATTCGAAGTTGTTCTGCAGCTCGGCGATGGCGGGCGCGCGGCTCATGATGGCCGCGGCGAGCAGGTCGCCGGCCCTGGCCAGTTCCGGGATGACGTTCTCGGTGCCGGTCATCGCCTGGCCGAGGGTGTCGACCAGCGAGCCGACGACCGCCGGGTCGAGTTGCTCGACGGTCTTGGTGACCAGCCGCGCGACCTCGGGGATCGACATCGGGGTCCGCACGTTCTCCCCCGCCAGGCGCTGCCCGTTGCTCAGGTACGGCCCGTCGGCGCTGCGCGGCACGAACTGCACGTAGGGCTCACCCAGCGAGGACAGGTGCTCGATGGTGACGATGCTGCTCATCGGCACCTTGTTCTCGGCACCGAACCGGAAGCCGACCTGGACGCCACCGGTGGCGGCGGTGTCGACGGCGGTGACCTTGCCGATCTCGATGCCGGTCAGCAGGATCGGCGAGCCGACGCTGAGGCCGCCGGAGTTGGCCAGCTCGATCGAGGCCTCGGTGTAATCGGCGAACGGGTCGACCCGCACGACGCCGAAGGTCAGGTAGCTCGCGCCGAGCACGGTGATGGCGGCGATGCCGCCCAGTGATGCCAGTGCACCGATCTTCATCGCACCATTCCGATCATCCGCAGCGCGGTCACGATCTGCTCGACCTGCTCGTCCTCGGACACCCGCACGCCGGTGATGTTCACCTTCGGGCCGCGCTCGGCGAACGGGATGATCTTGTCGCGCAGCAGCGCCGTCAGCAGGGCCATGTTGGTCGAAGAGCGCAGGTCGGCCGAGCCGCCGGTGGCCAGCGGCAGGAACGCGGTCGCCGCGGCATCGCCCGCGCCCGCGATCGGGGCCAGCCAGGTCAGCGACGAGCCGACCGGGCCGAGCGCCAGGAAGATCGCCATGGTCTTGGCGATCGAGTCCTGGGTGCCCGAGAGGGCCCGCACGGCTTCGGGGGTCAGGATGTTGGTGAGCTCGGCCTCGATGCCGACCATGATCTCGGCATTGGCGGCCAGGCCGTTGACCAGCAGGTCGACCTGGTCCAAATTCGCGGCCAGGTCGGCGGCGTCGGCGCCCATGACCGCCGAGATGCGCGCGGTCTCCCTGGGATCGGCCGGCATCACCGAGTTCACCCGGCCGATCATGTCCTGCAGCTGGCCGATCGCGCCGCCCTGCACGAACAGCGCCATGGTGGCCATCGTGTCTTCCAGCTGCACCGGCGGTTTGGTGCGGGCGATCGGGATGGTGCCGCCGTCGCGCAGCAGGGTGCCGAAGCCGTCCTTCGGGGTGGTCAGCGCGACGTGGATGTCACCGAGGATGGTGTCCTGGCGCAGTTCGGCGATGGTCGTGGTCGGCAGTTGCACCGAGTCGAGGATGTCGGCCTCGACGACGACGTAGCCACCGCGGCCCGCCGGCGCGTCGGCGGGCTGGATCACCCGGACGGTGTCGACAGTGCCGATCTCGGCGCCGTTGGCGATCACCTTGGACTTCGCGGGCAGGTTCAGCGCGCTGCTGAACTCGATCTGCACGCGGTAGGTCGGGCCGCTGACGGTCGAGCCGGGCACCGGCACCTCGGCGGGGTCGAAGCCGCAGCCGCCCACCGCGAGACCGGCCGCGACCACGAGCGCGATCATGCCGCGCCGCAGTGTCTTTCGCGGGTTCATCGGGCACCTGCCATTCCCAGCACGACCTGGACGAGGTTCACATCGGTCAGCCCCTGCGCCGGGTCGGCGCACTGGCCGGGGATCAGCGCGTTCACCGCGGCGCACACCTGATCGGCTTCGCCGCTGGGCAGCGCCACCTTGGGCGCCGCGTAGGTGATCGCGGTGCCGCCGGCTGCGCTCTGGAAGGCGGAGGTGAGCGCGGGCATCTTCAGCACCACCTCGCGCAGCGATCCGACGTTGGCGCGCAACAACTTCACCAGCGGGACCGCGCCGTCGAGCGCGCCGATCAGCGGGTCGCCCAGGATGGTCGCGAAGTCGTTGAGCATCGGCAGCAGCTCGGCGAGTCCGTCGAACAGCGAGGTCGCCGGGCCGAGCAGGTCGTCGGAAGACTGGTTGAGCAGCGGGGCCAGCCGGACCAGCATCGTCTGCAGGTCGCCCCAGTTGGCGGCGACGCGGTTCGACACCGAGGCGAACGCGTCGAAAAGGCCTGCCAGGTGGCCGATGTCGGCGTCGGGTTTGTTCATCGCCGAGCCGAGTTTGTGCACCAGTTCGTTGACCGTCGGGCCGGTGCCCTCGGTCGCGCGGTCCAGCGAGGCGAGGCCGTCGACCAGCGCGCTCGGCTGACCAGCCTCGGCGCCGGAAAGCTGCTCGGACAGGCCGGCCAGGGCGGTCAGTGTCTCGGTGATCGACTTGGGCGTGAGCGTCTTGGTGATGCAGCCGCCGGTGAACTGCCTGGTGTCCTTGCCGCTGGTCAGCACGGCCAGATTGCGGTCGGCGGCAACGGAATACGCGACGGTGGTCGCGGAGGCGTCGGCGTAGACCGGGTAGTCGGCGTCGACCTCGAACTCCACGCGCACCTTGGCGCCCTCGTTGCGCACCGCGGTCACCTCGCCGACATCGATGCCGCGCATCGTGACGTGGTTGCCCGGGTAGAGCCCGATCGCGTCGGGCATGAGGGCGCAATAGGATTCGGTCTTCTTCAGCGGATCGAAGGCCACGAAGTAGCCGGCGATCACCATGACGACCAGGACCGCCACACCGGCGATCGACATGAACGCCTGGGATCCGAGGAGTCGTTTCAGCATCAGCACGCCTTCCCGGGCAGCGGCACGCACACCTGCACGCCGGACTGGTCGACCACGACACCGGCGTCCGGGGTCGCCAGCTGCGACAGCTTGGTCTGCAGGTCGGCCACGGTGCCGAGGATCGGTTCGAACCGGCCTTCGAGTTCCCGCATCCGAGGCAGCGCGTCGGCCAGTGCCTGCGCCCGCGGTTTCAGCGTGGACTCCCAGCTGGGGGCGAGCCCGGCGAGCCGGTTCACCACCGAGACCAGCAGCCGGACCGCTTCGGCCAGTTCGGCCTTCTTGCTCAGCAGCACGTCCTCGAGCATGTTGACGTTGTCCATCAGCCTGCCCAGATCGGACTTGGCGCCGTCGTACATGGAGATGTACTCGTCGAGGATCGCGATGGACTTCGACACCTGCGAGCGCTGCCTATCGAGCATGTCGACGTACTTGCCGACGGTGTCGAGGGTCGAGCGCAGCGCCTCCGGGGAGGCTGCGATCGCGGAGTTCGCGGCGGCCAGGTTCTTGCGCACGGTGTCGCCGTCGACGGCGGCCAGCGGCGCTGTCGCGTCCTGGAAGGTCTCGATCAGGCTGTAGGGCAGGCGGATTCGGTCCGCGGGGATCGCCTCCTCGCCCAGCGGCCGCGAGCCCGCCGGGTAGAGCGCGACGTAGTGGCCGCCGACCACGGTCAGCATCCGGATGTCGAGGGAGGTCTGGTCACCGACGAACACGTCGGAGTCGACGGTGAACTCCATCAGCACCTTGTCCGGCTTCAGCTCGAGCGAGGTGACGCTGCCGACCGAGATACCCGCCAGGCGCACGTCGTCGCCCTCGCGCACCGACTGCGCCTCGCTGAGTTCGGCGGTGTAGGTGTGCTTGCCCAGCGGCACCACGTAGACGATGCCGGCGCCGATGATGAACAGCACGACCAGGCTCAGGCCGATGATGCCCATCCGCAGTTCGCGGGCGCGCTTGGTCGCCTCGTCCATGATCGGGCGGTCACCGGAGAAGAACTTCAGGCGTTGCATACCGTCACCTTCTGTCCGGCGATCAGCACCTGCAGCGGGGCAGGCACATCGGCGGGGCCGTTGCTGCAGGTCGGCGTGAAATCGGCGAAATCGCGCGAGAGCGAGGCGTCGACTGTGGCCAGCAGGCCGGGCAGGCGTCCGAAAACATCCACCGCCTCCTGGGGATTCGGGAACAGGCCGCGGATCATCGCGTCGACCTCGGCGCCGCCGCCCTCGACCAGGCCGAGCGAGGCAAGCAGCCGGTCCACCGGCGCCAGCACCGACGGCGCGGTCATCGCGAACTGCGCGACGCCGCCGATATTGCGCTGCATCGCCTCGAAGATGTCGGTGAGCCGGGCCAGCAGCGGCAGCAGGTAGCCGACGCGGCCGCCGTGCCGGTCACCCAGCGTCGACAGGTTGCTGATCAGGGTGTTGATGACGTGCTGGCGGTCCTCGGCGTAGCTCGCGAGCTGGTCGATCGCGGTCAGCGCGGGGCCGAGGCCACTGCCGTCGCCCTCGATGACGGCGAGCATGCTGGCGGTGAACTGGTTGATCGCCTCGGGCGAGAGCGTCGCCAGCACCGGCTTCAGCCCGCTGAACAGGCTCGTCACGTCGAACGACGGGACGGTCATGTTCGCGCCGATCCTGGCGTCGGCGGCGATCCGGTTGCCCGGGTTCGGCGCCTGCTGCAGGTCGATGTAGCGCTGGCCGGTGAGGTTCTGGTACCGGATGGCCAGCTTGCTGTTGTCGTAGATGGGCGTGTCGGTCTTCACCGTGAGGTGGACCTTGGCCTTGTCGCCTTCGAGGCTGATCTTCTCGATCTTGCCGACCTGCACGCCGAACATCCGCACGTCGTTGCCGACCTTGAGGCCGTTGGCGTCGGTGAACAGCGCGTCGTGCGCCTCGGTGTCACCGGAGACGGGCCGCTTGATCAGGGTGAAGACGAGTCCGAGCACGGCGAGCATCACCAGCGCGAACACGCCGAGTCGCAGTGCGACACCACCGATCTTCATCACGCACCGGCCTTTCCGAACAGCGGCACCGCGATCGCGGGCACACCGCTGAGCTCGACGTCGAGATTGAGCACCGGGCCGCCGGGGCCGTCGGGCATGGCCCCGCGCAGGTTGGTCAGCAGGGCAGCCAGGTCGGCGCCGGTCTGGCGCGGGTTGGGCGACATCTGGGCCAGCGCGTACAGCATGGGCGCGAGCATGTCGGTGGTCTCGGCGAAGTGCCCGCCCGCGGTGGTCAGCGTGGTGGTCAGGGCGGGCAGGATGCTGCCGCCGATCACGCCTACGCCGATGTCGTAGCGGTCCTTGTCGATCTGGGTCACCTTGATCTCGCTGAGCCGGTCGATCACCTGCATGGTGGCGCCGGCGAACTGGCCGCCGCCGTCGAAGGCGGGGCCGAGCCTGCCGAACAGCTCCGAGGGCGCGACGTCCTGGTTGTCGGCGATGGTCTTGGCGATCGTGATCAGCGCCTGCACCAGCGGGGTGAAGGCCTTGAAGTCGGCGGCCAGCTGAGAGACGACCGTCGCCATCTGCGGGCTGGTCACCGTCATGCCGACCTGGGACAGGCTGCGCAGGATCGCGCTCATCGTCGCGTCGTAGACCCGGTCGGCGTCGGCGCCGGTCAGGTCGAGCACCGCGCCCGCGCGCAGCGGGGATCCGCCGGTGCCGCGGCGCAGTTCCAGTTCCGCGATGCCGAACAGGTTGGTCGGGGCGTAGTCGACGGCGAGGCTGTCGTCGATGCCGTGCAGCCGGTCGGCGTCGAGCAGCAGCGCGATCTGCTGGGTGCCGCGCTCGCCGGGGGTCACCTCGGCGACCTCGCCGACGGTGACGCCGTCGATGCGGACCTGGCTGCCCGCGCTGATGCCGTCACCGAGGTGTTCGGTGTGCAGCGCGATCCGCAGGCCCTCTTCGGTTTTCAGATTGCGGTAGGCGACCGTGGCGAGCACGACCGCGGCGATGATGCCGAGGATGATCGCACCGGTCAGCCGCGAGGTGCGCCGATCGGCCGCGACGCCGGGCATTCCATAGTTAGGCACTAGCTCACCCCGTAAAACTGATCGCCGAGTTGAAGCCCCACAGCATGATCGACAGCACCATGTCGATGGCGACGATGGCCACCGAGCTGGCCCGCACCGCGCGGCCGGAAGCGATGCCGACGCCCTCGGGACCGCCGGTGGCGAAGAACCCGAAGTAGCTGTGCACCAGGATCACCACGGTGCCGAACACGGCGACCTTGATGACGGCGGCGATCATGTCGAAGCCGGAGATGAACTGGAAGAAGTAGTGGTCGTACACGCCGGCCGACTGCCCGTAGACCATCGTGAGCAGCCCGCGGCAGGCGCCGTAGGACAGGATCAGCGCGATCAGGAAGGTCGGCACGATGGCGATGGCGCCCGCGATGACGCGGGTGGTCACCACGAACGGCACCGAGCGCAGGCCGAGCGCCTCGATCGCGTCGATCTCCTCGGAGATGCGCATCGAGCCGATCTCGGCGGTGATCCGGCAGCCCGCCTGGGCGGCGAAGCCGATCGCGGCCGCGATCGGGGCCAGCTCACGGGTGGTGGCGTAGGCCGAGATGACGCCGGTCACCGGGCCCATGCCGAGCATGTCGAGCGAGGCGAAGGATTCGACGCCGACCGAGGCGCCCATCACCAGGCCGAGCACGATCATCATCGGGACGGTGCCGCCGCCGACGATGATCGAGCCGCGGCCCCAGGTCATGTCGGTGACAGCGCGCAGCGTCTCGTCGCGGTAGCGGCGCAGCGTCAGCGGCACCGAGGACAGCACCTGCCACACGAACACCGCGACGAAGCCGAGCGATTCGCCCGCCGAGGCGATGCGCTTGCCGACGCGGGCGGGCTTGCGCAGCCAGTGCAGCGAGGTGGGGATATAGGAGGAGGCAGCCATCACGCCAGCTTCGTCGGCAGGAACATGGCGCTGATCTGGGTCGCGAGGAGGTTCACGATCGCGATCGAGACGACCGAGAGCACCACCGCCGCGTTCACCGCGTCGGCGACACCGCGCGGACCGCCCTTGGCCTCGAGGCCACGCTGGCAGGAGATGACGACGACAAGGAAGCCGAAGATCAGCGCCTTGAGCAGCGACACCCACACGTCACCGGCGGTGGCGAAGGAGCCGAAGGTCGACCAGTAGCTGCCAGGGGTCACGCCCTGACCGCCGACGGCGACCGCGTACCCGGCGAGCACGCCGACGAAGATGATCAGCACATTGAGCATCGGCGCGACGATCAGCATGGCCATCATGCGCGGGATGACGAGCCGGTGCACCGGGCTGATGCCCATGGTGTTGAGCGCGTCGATCTCCTCGCGGATGGTGCGCGCGCCGAGGTCGGCGGCGATCGCCGCGGCGCCCGCACCACCGAGCAGGAAGCCCGTCGCGATGGGCGCGCCCTGCTTGATGACGCCGAGACCGCCGGTCGCGCCGAGCATGGAGTCGGCGCCGAGGCTGTGGATCAGGTTGCCGACCTGGATGGAGACGATCACGCCGAACGGGATCGCCATCAGGATCGCGGGGATCGCGGTGACCGTGATCAGCCGCCAGGCCTGCACGAGGGTCTCGCGCCACTGGAAGTGCCCGCGGGCGACATCGGCGACCGTGCCGGTGACCGACTCCTGCGCGAGGTCGACGGCACGCCCGAAGGTCCGCAACGACGACACGACGGTGTCGGTGAAATTCTTGCGGACGATCTGGCTGGCGGAATCCGGCTTCGCGGAGTGCAGGTCGGTGGACATCAGCGATGCCCCCGGCCCGCTCGCGAAGCGCGGTGCATGGTGAGGGTCACGCCAGCAAGCTAACCGGTACTCTGCGTCACAACAAAATTTCGGAGTGGTGACCCTCGTCGCTTTTTCGCGGTTTCAATGACAGGTCATTACCCTCTGTGATCCGCAACACTCCAGCTACGGACTTGCGGCCAGGAACACGAAAGCCGCGAACAACGCCAGGTGAACGCCGCCCTGCAGCAGGGTCGAGCGGCCGGGCACGATGGTCAGCGTGCCGACCACGACGGTCAGCGCGAGCAGCACCATCTGCGTGGCGCCGAGACCGAGCACCAGCGGACCGCTCAGCCAGATGGTCGCCAGCGCGATCACCGGAATGGTGAGGCCGATACTGGCCATGGCCGACCCGAGCGCCAGGTTCAGGCCGATCTGCACCTGGTTGCGGCGCGCGGAGTTGTACGCGGCCAGCGTCTCGGGCAGCAGCACGAGCATGGCGATCGCCACGCCGACCGCCGAGGGCGGCAGACCGGCCGCGGCCACGCCCCGCTCCAGCGCGGGCGAGACCACCTTCGCCAGCCCGACCACGCAGACCAGCGCCAGCACCAGCAGACCCAGGCTGATCACAGCGGCCCGGTTGGACGGCGCGGTGCCGTGACCGGTGTCGGCGTCGTCGACGGCCCCCGCCTCCTCCACCGGGAGGAAGTCGTCGGGATGCCGCACCGTCTGCACCATCACGAACAGCAGGTACAGGGCCAGCGAGGCGACCGCGGCGAAGACCAGCTGCGCGGGCGAGAACTCCGGGCCCGGCTTGCTGGTGGTGAAGGTGGGCAGCACCAGGCTCAGCGTCGCCAGGGTCGCGACGGTGGCCAGGGCGGCGCCGGTGCCCTCGGAGTTGAACACCGCGACCCGCCTGCGCAGCGCGCCGACCAGCAGCACCAGACCGAAGATGCCGTTACAGGTGATCATCACCGCGGCGAAGACGGTGTCACGGGCCAGTGACGCCGCCTTGTCGCCTCCGGAGATCATCATCGTCACGATCAGCGCCACTTCGATCACGGTGACGGCCACGGCGAGCACCAGCGCGCCGAACGGTTCACCGACCCGGTGCGCGACCACCTCCGCGTGGTAGACCGCGGCCAGCACCGCACCGATCAGCGCGATGTCGACCAACACCACCACGACTCCCGGTACGTCCCGCCCCCAGGTCGCGGCGAGCACGAGGGCGGCGAATATCGGGATATACAGGGTCCATCTGGTCCTCAACGCGGCAATCATGATCTCCATCGTCCCAGCTACGCGCGAGTGCACCGGGATACGCGGCCGCGAAGATCGCCGGATGGATTCCCCGGACCGCCTCGATGGGGAACAATTCAGCCCGTGCGGACCCAGTTCACCCTCGAGCTCGTTGCCCTGTCCAACGATCTCACCCTGATGTCGCGCCTGGCTCATGATGCGACGGAGCGGATCACCGAGGCGCTGGCAGGCGCCGACCTGACCGCGACCTACGAGGTCTTCGCCATCGACGAACAGCTACAGCAGATGTTCGCCGCCTGCGAGAACCGCACCATGGCGCTGCTGGCCCTGCAAGCGCCGGTCGCGCGCGACCTACGTCACGTGGTCACCGCGATCCAGATCGCCGGCGAACTCTCGCGGATCGGCAGGCGCACCGAGACCGCGGGCCAGTACGTGTACCGCGCCCATCCGCGCGCGGTGGCGCCGGAGCCGGTCATCACCGAGCTGGTGGCGATGGGCGCCCTGGCCGCCGAATGTGTTGCGCGGGTTGGTGCTTCGGTCGCGACCGGCCGCTTCGCCGAGGACGACGGCACCGCGGCGGAGTCCATGGACGTGCTGTGCAGACAGCTGCGCACCGTGCTGGCCACGACCGGGACGGACGCGGGCGCGGCGATCGATCTGGCCCTGCTGGGCAGTCAGTTCCAGCGCTGCGTCGACCACACCGCCCGCATCGCCCGGCTGATCCGCTTCCTGGACACCGGAATTCCGCCGGAGACGGGCACGCTGGCCGACTGATCCCTCAGTCGAGCAGCGAAAACCGGCCCGAGCCAACCAGCGCCGTGATCGCCGCGATCTTCTCCCGCGGCGCCGCGTAATCCGGGTGCGCCGCGAGGACGGCGGCCGCGTCCCGCAGCCGGCTCAGCTCTTGTGCCGCCTCGGCGACCGTGCGACCACCTTGCCGCACAGCGTGTTTCGTATAGGCGGGTTGCGCGACATCGATCCGACCGAGCTCGCTCGCCCTGGCCACCCGGCGGGCGCACCGGCACGGCGCCGCCGGATTCACCAGCCCGCAGGAGGAGCGCAGGAACGCGCCGAGCCGTTGTTTGGCCCGCTCCCAGCGCTTTTGATACGCGGCCGGAGTGATATCGAGCACCCAGGCCGCCTCGGCCGCCGAGAGCCCGAACAGATCACCGAGGACGAAGGCGACCCGCTCGTCGCGGCTCAGGCACTGCAGTACCGCCTGGGTGCAGCTGAGCCGGACCTCCTCGGCGAGCAGCGTGGCTTCGGGACCGCGATAGTCCTCGGTGGCCAGACCGTCGAGCAGATTCGCGCCGAAATCGTCGAGACTGAGCTGCGCGTTCTCGGCGGCCGAACGCCGGTGCTGCGAGATCAGATAGTTGGCGCCGACCCGGTAGGCCCAGGTGAGCAGCTTGGCTTCGCCGCGCCACGTGGACAGCCTGGTGACCACCCGGATCAGGATCTCCTGCACCGCGTCCTCGGCGTCGGCCGGGCGGCCGGTCATCCGCAAGGCCAAGCGGTACAGGGGATCCTGCACCCGGCCGATCACCTCGGCCAGCGCCGCCTTGTCGCCGTCGACGGCGCGGGCAACCAGCTGGGCCTCCTCGGTCTCCATTCCACCATTGTCGCCGGTCAAGCCCGATCGAGCAGCCTGTGCCGGGCCAGCCATCCCGCAACGGATTTCGCGATGGCTTCCGGCTGGTCCTCTGGCGCGTGATGCGAACCCGCACCGACCGATTCGACCTCGATGTCGGCGAATGTCCGCGCCGCCCACTCGATCACCTCGGCGCCGCCGAGCCCGATCGCGGGTTCCACCGTCATCAGCAGCTTCGGCACACCCGCGCTCGCCGCCATCCACTCGCCGTAGGCGTTCACCCTGGCCACCACGTCGGCGGGTTCGCCATCGAGCGGGAACTCCCTGGCCCAGGCCAGCATCGGTGCCCGCGATGCCGGAGTGGGATACGGGGCGCGATAGGCGTCGAGATCGGCCTCGCTGAGCGCCGGGACCAGCGTCGGCAGGTTGTATTCGATGAATTTGTTCTCGTTCAGCACGGCCTGTTCGCCCGCGGGAGAACGGAACATGCGGAACATCTCGGCCGAGCGGGCGGGCAGCTCCGACCAGCTCAGCGGGCGAAGGAAGGTCTCGATGACCGCGATGCCCGCGACCCGCCCGGGGTGACGGGCGGCGAAATCCATGGCCAGGGTGCCGCCCCAGTCGTGGCCGACCAGGATCGGGTCGGTCAGGTCGAGCGCGTCGAACCAGGCGTCGAGGTAGCGCGCGTGATCGTCGAGGCGGTAGGCGATGTCGGGTTTGCCGGAGGCGCCCATGCCGATCAGGTCGGGGGCAAGGCAGCGCGCGTGTTCGCGCACGACCGGCAGCACATTGCGCCACAGGTGGGAGCTGGTCGGGTTGCCGTGCAGGAAGACGACGGGGCGGGTATCGGCACCCGCGTCGCTGTAGGAGATGAACGAGTCGATGACGTCGACGGTCGGCATGGCCGGTTTCCCTTCGGTGAATGATCCTTCCCTGGGTTGGACGCGGGGAACCGACCGGAGCCGACAGAGATTCGACGTGATCCGCGTCACTCCCGGTTTACGCGACGTTTCCGCTGGTCACCTCCGTCGATAGGTGAACGCTATTGAGCCGCAATTTCTTTGCACTGCCGTGTGCGGAAGGTCATAGCCGACAATCAGTTACGACACAGCGTGCGGCCGTTAGGTTGTGCCGGTTCAATTTCGACGAAGGCATGTGGGTGGTACGGGCATGAAGTGGTCCTCGATCAGCGGCTCTCCTCTGGGCCGGGCCCTGCTCGCCCTCGCCGCGGCGATCTGTCTCGGCATCGTCGTGACCGTGGCGAATTCGCTGCTGGACAAGGTGGATCCCACCGCGCCCGGACCGGGTCCGGCGAATGCCGCGACGGTGTCGGGCAAGGAGATCGGCGATCTGGTCGGCAAACTCGTCGTCGCCAAGGAAGGCCCGATGACGGGCTACACCAGAGAGAAGTTCCCGCACTGGGACACCAGCAAGCCAGAGCACGGCTTCGGCGGCGACCTCGCGCAGTACGCCAAGTGCACCACCCGCGAGGTGATGATGCTGCGCGACGCCACCGGCAAGGTCACCCTCGACCCGAAGACCTGCGAGCTGAAGATTCCCGCCGGCGCGGGCTGGCAGGACCGCTACGGGTTCGTCGACAAGAAGACCGGGCAGCTCGGGCCGTACAAGTTCATCACCGATCCGGCCAAGGTCGACGCCGAGCACATCGTCGCGCTGGCCGAGGCGTGGCGCTCCGGCGCCGCCGACCGCGACGAGGACACCCGCCGCCGCATCGCCAACGACTCGCTGAATCTCGTCGCCGCCGACCCGTCGGCCAACCGCTCCAAGGGCGATCAGGACCCCGCGAACTACCTGCCGCCCGGCAATTTCCGGTGCGCCTATATCGAGCATTACGTGAAGGTCAAGATAAAGTACGCGCTGACCGTTGATACCGCCGAGCACACCGCGTTGCGCACCGCAGTCGACGACTGCCTCCGCCGAGGAGAGTTCACATAAGCGAGACGATCGAGATCACCGCCGAGAGCGCCGTCATGACCGAAGAGGAAGGGACGGTGTCCGGCGAGCTCGATGTCATGCTCGATGATTCGGGCAAGGGCCTCGTCCGCTACCGCGGTACCGACACCTGGTACACCATCGGCAACATCGAGGCCGAACCCCCGCGCGTGTGGGACAGCGTCGCCGACCTGGTGAAGGCGATCAAGAAGGTCGCCGGCACCCGCGATGTCGCCGGGAACACGGTGGTCTTCGAAGCCTGAGCCCGCGGCTGGCAATCTGGTAGTTATGCCGACTGCCTCTGGAAGACCCCCGTCCGACGACGTCGCGTGGTCCGCGCTCGGCCGGCGGCTGCCCCTCGCTACGACGCTGCTCGCGACCGCCGCGGTCCTCGTCGTCGCGCTCACCTGGCAGGTCAACAATGACGCGGGCATCATCCGGATCGACCCGAGGGTGCTCGACTGGATGATCGCCCACCGCGGCGACCCACTGACCTCGATCGCCAGGGTGGTCACCGATCTGGGCGACACCCTGTCGATGACGATCCTCGCGGCGATCACCGTCGCCTGGTTCGCCTGGCGGCGCAACTGGCCGACCGCGGTGCTGGTCGCCGTCACCTCGGCGGGCGCGGGCGTGCTGGTCTTCGTGGTCAAGCGGATCGTCGGCAGGCACCGGCCACCCGAGCTGACCCGCCTCGTCGTCGAACCGAGCCTGTCCTATCCGTCGGGCCACACCCTCGGCACGACGGTGGTGGTCGGCATCGTCGCGCTCACCGTCATCCCCAGCCTCCGCCACACCGCGGTCCGGGTAGCCGCCACCGTGTTCGCGGTGGTGTTCCCGATCGCGGTCGGCCTGTCCCGGGTCTACCTGGGCGTGCACTGGTTCACCGACGTCCTCGCAGGCTGGATCTTCGGCCTGTTCTGGCTTGTCCTGTGCGTCACCGTGTTCGCCTGGGTCTACCGCGAGTACTCCCCCGACGATCAACTCACCGAAACCACCACCTTGCCGAACGCAGCCCCCGACCGCAGGTAGTCGTCGGCAGCGACCATCTCGCCGAACCCGAATTCACGGTCGATCACCGGGCGCAGCCGAACGTGCCGGTCCGGCGACCGACCGCGGTCCGCCGGATCGCAGGCCCGGTAGGCGCGTTCATCGCGAGCCCTCGATGAACTGGTGATCGGACACGATGCGGCCGTCGGTGTCGAGGGCGAGCAGGTCGAAGCCACCGCCGGCCGCGGTGCCGTCGTCGCGCCGGGTCATCGTCCAGGCGATGCCGACCGTGTTGGCGGGGAGTTCGACGGCGGGCCCGGCTGCCGCGAAGACGAAGTCGCCGGAGGCGAGGAACATTTCATAGGCGCGGGTGGCGCGGCGATCGAGCGCGTCGTGTCCATGCACGGCGAGCGCCGGGACGGGGAAGGCGAGTTCGATTGCGGCCTTGCGGATTTCGAGGGGCGGATCGACCAGGAACTGCGCGCCGTCGACGGCGAAGAGCTGCTCGATCAGGGTGCGGCGCGCGGCCGGGTCGGATTCGTTCCAGAGGGCCACGTAGGCGGTGGCGAGGTCGTTGATGCTCATGGCGACAACTGTGCCGTGGCCCGCGATTCCCCGCGATTCCCTGCGGGGAATGACGGGCCATCGGCTCATTTCCCGTGGGAATAGCGTGCTGCCCGCGCACGGTTGACTCGACCCATGACGATCGCGCTGTCCACCACCGCCTTCGGTCCGCAACTGCGGCATTGGCGCACGCTGCGCCGGGTCAGTCAGCTCGACCTGGCGATCCGCGCCGAGACGAGTCAGCGCTACCTGAGCTTCCTCGAACAGGGCAGGTCCCAGCCGGGCCGCACGATGGTGGTTCGTCTGGCCGAATCGCTCGAGCTGACGTTGCGCGACCGCAACAACCTGCTGCTGGCCGCCGGCTTCGCCCCGGTGTTCCCCGAAAGCGATCTGGCCGCACCGGAATTGGCGCCGGTGCGCGAGGCGCTCAGTGCCGTCCTCGACGGGCACCTGCCGTACCCGGCGCTGGTGGCGCGCCCGCGCGGCGAACTGGTCACAGCCAATGCCGCGTTCGACCTGTTCACCGATGGTGTCGCCGACGACCTGCTGCGCGCGCCGATGAACGTCCTGCGCCTGGCCCTGCATCCCGACGGCGTCGCGCCACGCGTGCGCAACCTGCCCGAATGGGGCAGGCACATTATCGACTCGTTGCGCAGCCGCGCCGCCCACACCCCAGACCCAGCCCTCGACGAACTGATCGCGGAGCTGTCCGGCTACCTGCCCGCCGCCGCTCCCGGCCCCGACCACCTCGGCTTCGCCGTCCCGCTGCACCTGCGCACCGACGACGGCGACCTGCGCCTGATCACCACTCTCACCTCGTTCGCCACCGCGACAGACGTCACCATCGCCGAACTCCACCTCGAGGCGTTCCTGCCCGCCGACGCGGAGACCGCCCGCATTCTCCGGCTGCGCGCCGACCGCCGCTGAACTCCCGATCCATAGGCTGTCGCTATTTCCGGGCGAGGATACCGAGTACGCCTTGATCGCGTTGTGCGTGAGCGATAGTCCCTGTGCCGCGGCGAGCCCCTCGGTCGTGATGATGACCGAGGGGCTGCCCGGATCAGCGGGTGACGGCCACCAGCTCCCGCTGCACCGGCGCGTCCCAGTCGATGCGGTAGCGACGTTCGGCGCCCATCGTCTTCTCCGGGTTCATCACCGTCTTGACCATCAGCGGCATCATCGCGTTCATGATCCTGCGGGCGAACGGGCCCGGCGTCTTGCTGTGGTTGACCTTCGCCGCACGGGCCGCGATGCCCTCCACCCTGGCTCGCCGCAGCTGCTCGTAGGCCGCGAAGGCCGCGGTGGGCGTGTCGATATCGCGCAGGCAGCGGGACAGCTGCACGGCACTCTCGATCGCCAGCGACGCGCCCTGACCCGAGCTGTTCGACGGGGCGTGCACCGAATCGCCGACCAGCACCATCCGGTCGCGGTACCAGTGCAGGACCGGCGGCATGATGTGCAGGGCCCCGGTGATCTCCAGGTTCTCGGCGGTGGTGCGGCGGGCGAACTCGCCACCCGGGGTGTCGGGCGCGTAGGTCTCGCGCAGCACCCGCAACCAGTGCTCGGCCGGGACCGCGCGGGCCTCGGTCAGCGAGTAGTACTGCTTGCTCGGCAGATTCGCGCCCCAGGCGACGCGGCCGTCGGCGAGCCGCCAGTACAGGTAGTAGGCCTTGGTGCCGAACGCGAACACCATGGTGTCGGCGGGCAGGTCGAGATCGCAGTCGACCAGTGCGCCGAAGCCGAGCATGCCGGTGTAGTCGGGGCCGGGCGCGGCCGGATCGATCAGGCTCCGGACGGTGGACCGGATGCCGTCGCAGCCGACCAGGATGTCGGCGGACGCGGTCGAGCCGTCGGTGAAGTGCGCGGTCACGCCGTCGGCGTGCTCGTCGACGCGCACCAGGCGCTTGTCGTAGGTGAACGGCACGCCCGCGGCGACCGCGTGATCGTGCAGCGTGCGGTGCAGTTCACCGCGATCGACGACCTGCAGCGGCGGCTGATCGGCCAGCACCGGCAGGATGTGTTCGCGGCCGCCGACAGCCAGCCGCATCCCCTGGACGGGCAGCGCGATCCCGCGCACCGCGTCGCCTGCGCCGATGATGTCGAGGGCCGCGACCCCGTTGGGGGCGAGCGCGAGCCCGGAGCCGATGCCCTCGGACGGCCCGGAGTAGGCCTCGTAGACATGGGCGTCGATGCCTGCCAGTCGCAGGGCGGTCGCGGTGACGGGTCCGGCGATGCCACCGCCGATGACCAAGGCGGAACGGGTTGTGGACATGAGTGATCTCCAGATCTGTGTCTGCGTCACCCGGGCTATTCTGTGGTTGCCAGCCTCGTAGCCGGGTGCGCATGCGTGTGAGCACGGTGTCGGGACGGTTCTCGGACTCGGTGGGGTGTTGCCGCACACCACCGGGTCCGGGTCTTTTCGGGGAGAGCTAGTCGTTCCCCCTTTCGCCGAATTCGGGAATCCGGTCGGCGGGCATGCCCTCGGCATGCCACTGCCGCCACATCTCCAGGCCTTCGAAGGTGCCCGCGCGCAGTTCGTCACGCAGCGAGCGCGCCCACCGCGCTTCGGCTTCCAGCATCGCGATGCCGAATTCGGTCTCGACGAGGAACAGCCGGGGCAGGGTGCCCGCCAGCACGGTGAGCTCGGTCTTCGCGCGCTCGACGGCCTCGTCCAGCGCGGCGATCCTGATGCCGAGCAGCTCGACCACCTCGTCCGGCGGGAGCACAGCCAGGATCGACAGTCCGGCGGTGAACCGGTGGTGTTCAGGTTCGGGCGAGGCGAGCAGTTCCCTGGTCCAGTCGGCCATCTCGGCGCGCCCGGCATCGGTGATCCGGTAGATCACCCGTTCGGGGCGGGCGCCGTCGCGTTCGCTGCCGACGACTTCGAGGAAACCGGCCTTGGCCATGTTCTGGACGACCGTGTAGAGCGAACCCCACTTGATGTCCATGTCCTTGTCTTTGCCATGGGCTCGCAGGGTGGCGGCGATCTCGTACCGGTGCATCGGCCGCTGCACGATCACCGACAGCACGGCGAGCGCGAGCAGATTGTTCACCTTGCGCTTCGTAGCCATGACCACCTCCTTACTCGTCTACGAATATACGTCTACGAGTATTCGGTGGGCAAGGCCTGTCCAGTGGACTGGACGGAATCAGACCTTGGCGACCTCGACGCTGTCGGCACCCTGCTCGAGCAGCTTGCCCGCGATATTCGACAGCGCCTCGTCGAGCAGCGCGCGATCGGCGGGATCCTGGTAGTTCCAGTCGTCGAGCCGATCACCCAGCCAGCGCCGCCAGCCCGCCCGCAGCTGGTCGACCTCGCCGCGGCCCCGTTCGGTCAGCGCCAGCGTGCCCGCGTCGTCGAGCAGCAGCCCGGCGTCGACGGCCTGCCGGAACACCGGCGAGAGCACCTCCACCGGCAGCCGGTGCCGGAAGGCGATGCCGTGGACCTTCGCTGGCAGGCCCTGCTTGTCGTAGAGGTAGACCTGCCCCAGCGCCCAGGCGGTGTCCGGCCCGAGCGAGCTGCCCGACGCCGCGATGAGTTCGGGGATGATCGGTTTCTGCGCCCTGGCCTTGCGCACGGTCGCCGCGACCGCCCGTTCCAGCTGCACCACCCGGTCGTCGGAATCGGGCACCGAGAAGCCCTCGCCGATATCGTCGGCGCCGTGGCGCGCGCTGTCGCGCAACCGGACCTGCGGAAGGAACCAGGCGACGGCGAACCCGAGCAGCGCGACCGGAACCACCCAGCGGAACACGTAGTTGATCGAGTTCGCGTAGGCGTCGACGACCTGCGCCGAGAGTTCGAGCGGCAGCTCACGCAACACCTTCGGATTCGCCGCCGCCTCCGGGGTGATACCGGGCGTCTGCCGCAGCGCCTCGGCCAGCGCCGTCTTGCTCTGGTTGTTGTAGAGCGTGCCGAACACCGCCGTGCCGAACGCGCTGCCCAGCGTGCGGAAGAACGTCACGCCGGAGGTAGCGGTGCCGAGGTCGGCGTAGGGCACCGTGTTCTGCACGACGATGGTGAGCACCTGCATCGACAACCCGAGCCCGGCGCCGAGGATCAGCATGTACAGCGATTCCAGCCAGACGCTGGTCTCGCGGCCCATCGTCGACATCAGGGCGAGGCCGACGGCCATCACCGCCATGCCGACGATCGGGAAATACCGGTACTGCCCGGTGCGCCCGACCACCTGCCCGGAGAAGACCGAGGTGATGAACAGGCCGACGACCAGCGGCAGCGTCCGCACGCCCGACACCGTCGCCGTCGCGCCGTCGACGTATTGCAGATAGGCGGGCAGATACGTCATCGAGCCGAGCATCGCGAAGCCGACGATGAAGCTGAGCACCGAGGACACCGTGAACACCCGGCTGCGGAACAGCCGCATCGGCAGCATGGGCGCCACCGCCCGGTTCTCCACCATCACGAACGCGACCAGCAAGACCGCAGCCAGCGCGAACAGCCCGATGATCTGCCAAGAGCCCCAGGGATATTCGTTGCCGCCGAACTCGAGTCCGAGGATCAGCGCCGAGACGCCGAGCGCGACAAGACCGATGCCGAGGTAGTCGATCACCGGCCGCGCGACCGCGCGCAGACGCGGCAGCGTGCGCGCCGCCATCGCGATCATGATGATCGCCAGCGGCACATTGACATAGAAGCACCAGCGCCAGCTGGCGTGGTCGGTGAACAGCCCGCCGAGGGTGGGGCCGACGACGGTCGTGATGCCGAAGACCGCGCCGAGCGCGCCCTGGTACTTGCCGCGTTCGCGCAGCGGGATGGTGTCGGCGATCAGGGCCATCGAGGTGACCATCAGCCCGCCGGCGCCGATGCCCTGGATGCCCCTGGCCAGGATCAGCACACCCATGCCCGGCGCCATGCCTGCCAGCGCCGAGCCCGCGATGAAGATGACACCGCTGAGCTGGAACAGCAGTTTGCGGCCGAACAGGTCACCGAGTTTGCCCGCGAGCACGGTCGCGACGGCTTCGGCGAGCAGGTACGCGGTCACCACCCAGGCCATGTGGCCCGCGCTACCGAGATCGGCGACGATCGACGGCAGCGCCGCCGACACGATGGTCTGGTCGAGCGCGGCCATGAGCATGCCGAGAACGACCGTCGCGAAGACGATATTGATCTTGGCCTTGCTCATCGGCTCGACGGGCTCGTCTACAGCAACACCATCCGCCATTGCCCCAGTATGGGCGTTCGGGCCGCTCCCGATACTTCAGTGACACGGCAGCAAATCGATACCGGAGCTCACCGCACCGCGTAGTCGCCGAGCCCCGGTTCGAGCGCGTCGAACGCGATCCGGGTGTATTCGCCCAGGGCCGTGGCGATCTCGTCACCGGATTCGCCGTCGAGCGTGCGGCGCAGGATCTCCTCGAACAGCACCCGGTGGACGCCGGCGAGCTGGGCCGCGGCGACCCGCGGGGTGATGTCGTCGGGCGCGGCGCCGGTGGCCTCGGCGAGCGCACGCGCCAGCGCGGCCTCCCTGTCTTCGTGGAACTCGCGCAGCCGCGCGGTCAGCGCGGGACTGTCGGTGATCATCTTCGCGAACGGCGCTCCGCTGAAACCGATCACCGGATCCTGCGCTGCCACCGCGGCGAGGTAGGCGCCGCGCAGCGCGGCCAGCGCCGATTCACCCGGCGCACGTCCCCGCACGACCGCGGCGAGCTGCTCGGCGAAGACCTCGCCGAGGTCGAGCGCCAGGTCTTCCTTGCGCGGGAAGTAGTTGGTGACGGTCATCTTGGCGACATCGGCGGCCGCGGCCACATCGGCGATCGTCACCTTGTCGAACCCGCGCTCGAGGAACAGTTCGGTCGCCTTGTGCGAGATCTGCTCCCTGGTCTGCTGCTTCTTCCTGGCTCTGAGCCCCTGCTGCGTCGTCATGCCGGAAGCATATCTGAAGTCGTACCAAATTTATGCTTGACATATTTTTAGGTTGAATCTAAGTTTGTTCTCGTTGCCGCCTCTTGCATGGGAGTTCTTCTTGACCGTCACCGCCGATCCCATCCGCGACTACCTCACCGCCATCGCCCGCACTCCCCTGCTGACCGCCGGGCAGGAATACGCGCTCGCGGCGCGCATCGCCGCCGGCACGGCCGCGCGCACCGAACTCGACGAGAATGCCGCCGTCGGTATCGAACTCACCGCGGCGCGGCGAGAAGAGCTGCGCCGCACGGAGATCGACGGGCTGCGCGCGAAAGACCATATGGTGCGGGCGAATCTGCGCCTCGTCGTCTCCATCGCGCGGCGGTTCCCGACGAACACGGGCATGTCGCTGCTGGATCTGATCCAGGAGGGCACCCTCGGGCTGATCCGCGCGGTGGAGAAGTTCGACCACGAGCGCGGGCTCAAGCTGTCCACCTACGCGACGTACTGGATCCGGCAATCGATCGGCCGCGCCCTCACCGATCATGGCCGCACGATCCGGCTGCCCTCGAATGTGGCCGATGTCCTGCACCGAGTGATCCGCGTCCGGCGCGAGCTCACCCATCAGCTCGGCCGTGCGGCCACCGTCGAGGAGCTGGCGACGGCCGCCGAGCTCACCGTCGGCCAGGTCGAGGCGATGCTGCGCTACGAGGCCGAGCCGGTGTCACTGCACGCGCCGATCGGCGAGGACACCGAACTGGGCGCCCTGCTGCCCGATACCGCGCCCGCCCCGGCGGACACGGTCGCCGAGCGCATGCTGCCCCGCTATGTCGAGGCCGCGCTCGGCGTGCTCACCGAGCGCGAGTCCGCCGTCATCCGCCTGCGCTTCGGTCTCGATCGCGGTGAGGGCCGCACACTGGAGGAGGTGGGTTCGGAGCTGGGCGTGTCCAGGGAACGCGCCAGGCAGATCGAGGCGAAGGCGATGTCGAAGCTCCGCAGGCCCGCCTGCGCCAGTACGCTGACAGGGCTGCTCGACTGAATACTTCCTTCCGATCTTACTCCGGAGTAAGGTCGGCGCATGGCATGGAAACCAACTGACATCGCGGACCAGACCGGGCGCACGTTCGTGATCACCGGGGCCAACGGCGGCCTCGGTACCGAAACCACCAAGGTGCTGGCGGGCAAGGGCGCCACCGTGATCATGGCCTGCCGCAACGCGGCCAAGGCCCAGCCGATCGCCGACGCCATCCCCGGTGACGTCCGGGTGGCCGCCCTCGACCTGGCCGACCTGGCTTCCGTGCGCGCATTCGCCGAGCAGCAGGGCGAATTCGACGTGCTGATCAACAACGCGGGCCTGATGAACATCCCGTTCTCGCGCACCGCCGACGGCTTCGAGACCCAGTTCGGCGTCAACCACCTCGGGCATTTCGCGCTCACCGGCCTGCTGCTCGACCGGATCACCGACCGGGTGGTCACCCTGGCCAGCATCGCGCACAAGCAGACGCCCAAGCTCTGGATCGACGACCTCAACTACGAGAACCGCCGCTACCAGCGCAACCTCGCCTACGCCCAGGCCAAGCTGGCCAACCTGATGTTCGGCCGCGAGTTGCAGCGCAGGCTCACCGAGGCCGGGTCGGCCAAGAAGTCCTACGCGGTGCACCCCGGCGTCTCGGCGACCGACCTGTTCGCCCACACCGAGACCCCGCTGGACCGGATCAGCAAGCCGTTCATCAAGCTCATCGGCCACCCGCCCGCCAAGGCCGCCCACTCGTCCCTGTTCGCGGCCACCGAACCGGCCGCCGACCCGACCGTCTACTGGGGACCCAAGAAGTTGATGCAGTCCCAGGGCCCGGTCGAGCCGTGCCCGTCGAGCGCGATCTCGCGCAATCCGGAACTGCAGCGCAGGCTGTGGGAGGAATCCGAGCGGATGACAGGCATCAGCTACAAGTTCTGACGGTGGGCCACGGGCCCGGCTATGACGCCCCTCTCAGCTGCGACCTGCTCCTACGCACGCTGTAGTAGCCGGGTACCGTGGAGCGCGTGTCCGCTTCTTCTCCCCGCCCGGCGCACAATCGACCGGCCCTGATCGCGCTGGTCATCGTTGTCGCGCTGGGCTGCCTCGCGCTGGCCTGGTGGCAGTGGGAGCGGTTCGAGTCGGCGTCGGGTACCGGCCAGAACCTCGGCTACGCGATGCAGTGGCCGCTGTTCGCCGCGTTCGCGGTGTTCGCCTACGTCCGGTTCGTGCGGCTGGAACGCGAGGCCGAGGAACCGGCACCGCGCACAGCCGAGGCCGAGGCGCCGCGCGAGATCCCCGCCGGGATCCTGCCCGAACGGCCCAAGGCAGCGCCCGCCGACGACGCGGAAACGATCGCCTACAACCAGTACCTGGCACAACTGCACGCCAACGACATCGATGCGCAGGTCCGCTCGGCCGGTCTGCACGCCACTGAGAGGAACGCCGGGTGACCGACAACAACACCACCGCACCGTCGCTGGAGAAGGAGACCGGCGCACCGGCCGCCGGCGCGGGCACGGCCAAGATCGCCCCGGCGCTGCAGCGCTACCGGGTGCTGGCGTGGGTCACCGGTCTGTGGCTGCTGCTGCTCACCATCGAGATGATCGCCAAGTACGGCTTCGGCGTCGACACCCCCAGCTGGATCGCGGTCGTGCACGGCTGGGTCTACTTCGCCTACCTGCTCGTCACCGCCGACCTCGCGGTGAAGGTCCGCTGGCCGATCGGCCGCACCGTCGGCACCCTCATCGCAGGCACCATCCCCCTGCTGTCCTTCTTCGTCGAGCACCGCAACGCCAAGGACGTCAAGCAGCAGTACAGCCTCTGACCCCATCCACGACAGCGCCGCCGCCCCGATTCCGGAGCGGCGGCGCTGTCGTTTCCCGATCAGGCCAGGGCGGCGAGTGCGGGGATGAGCTGGGTCAGTGCCCGGCCGCGGTGGGAGACGGCGTCTTTTTCGGCCGGGGTCAGCTCGGCGGCGCTGCCGGGGCCGCCGTCGGGGCGGAAGAGCGGGTCGTAGCCGAAGCCGCCATCGCCGGCGGGTTCGCGGGCGATGGTGCCGCGCCATTCGCCGCGGACCACGGTGGTCGTTCCGTCGGGCAGGACCAGGGCGCAGGTGGAGACGAAGGCGGCGCCGCGGCGTTCGTCGGGGACGTCGCCGAGCTGGCCGAGCAGCAACGCGTTGTTGGCGGCGTCGTCACCGTGGCGGCCCGACCAGCGCGCCGAGAGCACACCGGGCATGCCGTTGAGCGCGTCCACCTCGATCCCGGAATCGTCTGCCACACACGGCAATCCGGTGGCGACGGCACCGTCACGGGCCTTGGCGATCGCGTTCTCCTCGAAGGTGGCCCCGGTCTCGGGCGCCTCCTCGTACGGCGGCACGTCGGCCAGGCTGACCAGGTCGATTCCGGCCACGCCCGCCTCGTCGAGGATCCGGCGCAACTCCTTCAGCTTCTTGGCATTCCGGCTGGCGACCAGCACACGCACGGCCACGGCTACTTCTTCGCGGCGGGCTCGGGCAGCGCGCCCGGGTAGGGCAGCGCCAGCGCCTCCTTCTGGACCGCGAACAGCTGCTCGCAGCCGGCCAGCGCGGAGTCGAGCAGCTTGTCCAGGGTCGAGCGCGGGAACGTCGCGCCCTCGCCGGTCCCCTGGATCTCGACCAGGGTTCCGGTGTCGGTGGCGACCACGTTCATGTCGACCTCGGCGCGCGAATCCTCCTCGTAGGGCAGGTCAAGGCGCACCCGGCCGTCGACCACGCCGACGCTGACCGCGGCGATCATGCACGAGATCGGCTGCGGGTCGGCCAGTTTGCCCGCGGCGGCCAGGTAGGTCACCGCGTCCGAGAGCGCCACGTACGCGCCGGTGATCGCGGCGGTGCGGGTGCCGCCGTCTGCCTGCAGCACGTCGCAGTCCAGCGCGATGGTGTTCTCGCCGAGGGCGGCCAGGTCGATGCAGGCGCGCAGCGAACGGCCGATCAGCCTGCTGATCTCCTGGGTGCGCCCGCCGACCTTGCCCTTCACCGACTCACGCCCGCTGCGGGTGTGGGTGGCGGCGGGCAGCATCGCGTATTCCGCGGTGAGCCAGCCGAGCCCGGAATCCCGGCGCCACGGCGGCACACCCTCGGTGACACTGGCCGTGCACATCACCCTGGTCTGCCCGAACTCGACCAGCACCGATCCCGCCGGATGCGTGGTGAAGCCACGGGTGATCCTTACCTCGCGGAGTTCGTCATCCGCCCTGCCATCGGCTCGTCTCGACACAGTGTTGGATTATGCCCGCCTTCGCGGGCATGTGTTCGCGGCCCCCTTGTGGCCCGGGCCGCGAACGCCCTCCCCAGGGGTCGGGGTGTTGCTTCCGAAAGGATTTCGGCTAGAGGTCGAAGGTTTCGCCCGGGGATACGGCGTGGACCGGCCCGGAGAAGGCGGCCTTGGCCTCGGCGATCACATCCTCGCGCGAGGTCCACGGTGGAATGTGGGTCAGCAGGAGTTCCTTGGCGCCGGCGCGGGTGGCGATCTCGCCCGCCTCGGTGCCCGAAAGGTGAATGCCGGGTGGGCGATTGGCCGGATCGTGGGTCCACGAGGCTTCCGCCATGAGCACGTCGGCGCCCTGCGCCAGGTCGACGACGGCGTCGCACATGGCGGTGTCGCCGGTGTAGACGAAGACGCGGCCGTCGGCGGCGGTGATCCGCAGGCCGTAGGACTCCGGCGGGTGGTACATCCGGCGGGCTTCGACCGTATGGCTTGGACCGAGCGGCACCGGGACGTTCTCGACCCAGGCCTGCGAGTCGATGACATCGGACCAGTCGTCGGTCTCGCCGCCGATCTCGGCGGAGGCGTTGCCGATGCGCAGCGCGGCATCGGAGGGACCGCGCACCAGTGCCTGCCCCTGCGGCGGGTTCGGGTGGTAGCGGCGCCACACCAGCAGCGCGGGCAGATCGAGGCAGTGATCGGCGTGCAGATGGGTGAGGAAGATGTCGACGTCACCCGGGTTCATGTACTTCTGCAACGCCCCGAAGACACCGGGACCGAAGTCGATGACGGTGGGCCTCATATCAGGGCCGGTCAGCAGGTAGCCCGACGCTGGGGCGTCCGGGCCGGACACGCTGCCCGAGCACCCGAGGACGGTAAGGCGCATGCCCCCATGCTGCCACGACGTGCTGGTGCTCAATGCAGGATCCCCCCATTTTCCAGACCGGATCCCCGGCTACCGCGTAGGTACTGCGCGGACGGCCGATGCTCCACGGCGGCGTCGACGTTCATCACCAGAGAGTACCCAGCCCGCGAAGACTCCACCCACCGCCCCGAAAAGATGTCCCTGCCAAGAAATTAGGGGGTCGCTGGGCAGCACGCCCCACAGCATGGAGCCGTACAGCAGGAAGATCACCACGCCGAGCACGATCTGCCCCACATTGCGGGCGAACCACCCACGGCAGATCAGATAGGTCAGCCAGCCGAACACCAGCGACGACGCGCCGACGTGCACGCTGCCCGACGAACCGGTCAGCCAGGTCCCGACACCGGCGACCACCCAGATGATCGCGGTGGCCGCGATGCCGCGCCCGATCCCGGACAGCAGCACCAGGAAACCGAGGATGAGCAGCGGCAGGGTGTTGGCCATCAGGTGGTCCCAGCCGCCGTGCAGCAGCGGCGCCCAGAGGATGCCGTCGAGCCCGTCGGCCGCGCGCGGCTCGATGCCGCCCGCGTCCAGCTGACCCGGCGCCCCGGCGGGACGATCGTGCGAGAGCACCGCGTCGACGCCCTCGATCAGATACAGCGCGCCGACGAACCCGAGGATCACCACCGCGGCCCTCGCCCAGACCCCGGCGCCCGCCCGCTTGGCCGGCGTTCCCGCCCCGGTCCGCCCCTGCAACCCGGCGATCCGATCCGGATCGAACGAGGCCCCGATTCCACCCACCGACATCGCCTCCGCTCAGGCCGACCGATCCCGGCCACTCCAGCCAAGGGTACCGACTTACCCGGCCCGCACGCCCGACCTCGAGGAGGGCAGGCCGACGCAGTCGGCCGTCGCGGCCGTCCCGCCGGTCAGGCGCCGTTGCGTACGCGACGAAGGAGCTTGCAACGGTGCCTGACCGGCGGGACACAAGGGGCCGCGACCTCGAGC